>JBBQKE010000021.1:0-11867 GCA_038326585.1 Actinomycetales bacterium
CGACGTGTACACCTGCTCCCCCGTAGACCTCGGGCGGGTATTCACGGCTGATCACGTCGACGCGCATGACTTGACGGTAGTACAGCCCCGCCTCTCCCCCTAGACGCGCCACTCGCTTAGGGTGGGGCCATGTCGACTCCCAAGATCTTCGGAATCGTGCTCGCTGGCGGTGAGGGAAAGCGCCTCATGCCCCTGACAGAAGACCGGGCGAAACCCGGGGTTCCCTTTGCCGGGGGCTACCGGTTGATCGACTTCGCTCTCTCGAACCTCATCAACTCGGGTCTACGCCAGATCGTGGTGCTCACGCAGTACAAGAGTCACTCGCTCGACCGGCACGTCAGTCAGGTCTGGCGGCTCAGCGGCATGCTCAACTCGTACGTCGCGTCGGTGCCCGCCCAACAGCGGCTCGGCAAGCGCTGGTTCTCGGGGTCGGCTGACGCCATCTTCCAGAGCCTGAACCTCATTCGCGACGAGAAGCCCGACATCGTGGTCGTGGTCGGTGCTGACCACGTCTACCGCATGGACTTCCGCCAGATGATCGACGCCCACATCGCCAACAATGCTGGCGTGACGGTCGCGGGCATTCGCCAACCCATCGCTCTCGCCGACCAGTTCGGTGTCATCGAGACCGACCCTGCCAACCCACAGCGCATCGCCGAGTTTCTCGAGAAGCCGACGAACGCGACCGGGCTGCAGGATGCTCCGCACGAGGTGCTCGCGTCGATGGGCAACTACGTGTTCGACGCCGATGTGCTTATGGAGGCCGTCACCCGCGACGCCGACGACGCGAACTCGGCGCACGACATGGGTGGAGACATTGTGCCCGACTTCGTCAAACGTGGAGAAGCGTTCGTCTACGACCTGAATCTCAACGAAGTTCCTGGCTCGACCGACCGCGACAAGTTCTATTGGCGCGACGTCGGAACCATCGAGTCGTTCTTCGACGCCCACCAAGACCTCATCTCTGCTCTGCCGGTGTTCAACCTCTACAACGCCGACTGGCCGATCTATGCCCAGCAGCTCAACTCGCCTCCTGCGAAGTTCGTGCGCGACGCGAATGGTTCGACGGGTGCGGTGATCGACTCGATCGTCTCGCTCGGCTCGGTCATCTCGGGCTCGCACATCGAGCGCAGCGTCATCGGGCCCTGGGTGACGATCGAGTCGGCGACCATCAGCGATGCTGTCGTGTTCGAGCGCACGGTCATCGGCGCCGGTGCCGTTGTGCGGCGGGCTATTCTCGACAAAGAGGTCGTCGTCGCCCCTGGCGCCCACGTGGGTGTCGATCGCGAAGCCGACCTCGCCCGCGGCCTGACCGTGACCGAGACCGGCATCACCGTGGCCGGCAAGGGCGTGCACATCAGCTGACCACCCGTCGAGCCCCCGAGGAGCCCCACCATGGCACGCTTCTTCGTCGTGCTCGATGTCGACTCGACCCTCATCGAACAAGAGGTCATCGAGCTGTTGGCCGATGAAGCCGGGTCTCTCGAGCGCGTGGCCGCCATCACCGCTCGAGCAATGGCGGGCGAGATCGACTTCGGTCGCTCCCTCGTCGAGCGCGTCGCAGCGCTCGAAGGCCTCGACGTGGCGGCCCTGGAGCGGGTGTCGGCTCGCGTCGAGCTCACTCACGGGGCAGAACGGCTCGTCGCGGGCATCCACGCGGCTGACGGCGTCGTCGCCGTGGTTTCGGGAGGCTTCCACGAACTCGTCGACCCGCTCGCAGACACCCTCGGCCTTGACGCCCACCGTGCAAACCGTCTCGGGGTGATCGATGGTCGTCTGTCTGGCCGCACGGCCGGAGCCGTCATCGACGCCGCTGCGAAACGGGATGCCCTGCTCGAGTGGGCACAGCGCTTCGAGGTGCCGCTGAGTCGCACCGTGGCGATCGGCGACGGCGCCAACGATCTCGCGATGATGCAGACGGCTGGGCTGTCGATCGCCTTCGACGCGAAGCCCGTGGTGCGTGCGGCCGCGCATCTGAGCCTGCCCGAACGGGATCTCTCCGCTGTGCTGGCGGTGTTGGGTCTCTAATGCCCCATGCCGAGGCCGCCATCGACGGGGATGACGGCACCGCTGATGTAGGCCGCGTCGTCACCCGCGAGCCAGGTCACGACTCGAGCGACCTCGGTCGCCGTGGCGAAGCGTCCGGCGGGAATCGACTGCTGATAGGCCTTCTGCTGGTCTTCCGGGAGCGCCGCCGTCATGTCGGTCTCGATGAAGCCCGGGGCGACGACGTTCGCGGTGATGCCGCGACCGCCGAGCTCGCGCGTGAGCGACCGCGCCATGCCGACGAGGGCCGACTTCGACGCACTGTAATTGACCTGTCCGGCTGAGCCGTAGAGCCCCACGACGCTCGAAATGAGGATGATGCGCCCGAATCGCGCCTTGAGCATCCCCTTCGAAGCGCGCTTCACCGTGCGGAAGGCGCCCGTCAGATTGGTGTCGATCACGTCGGTGAAGTCGTCGTCGCTCATGCGCATCAGCAGCGTGTCGCGCGTAATGCCGGCGTTGGCCACGATGACCTCGACGGGGCCAAGTTCTGCCTCGACCGTCGTGAAGGCTGCGTCAATCGATGCCGAGTCAGTGACATCGGCCTGAACTGTCAGGGCACCCTCGGGCCCGCCGCCCGACCGAGCCGTGACGGCCACGCGATGGCCCTGGGCGATAAATTCTTCGGCGATCGCGAAGCCGATGCCGCGATTGCCGCCGGTGACGAGAACGGTACGAGGGGTCATGGCTCCCCAGCATATGTGCAACCTCGAGAGCTACGATTCTGAGGTGCCCAGCCGACCGTCGAGTGCCATCACGAGCCTCCCGATGTCTCCCGATGAGGAGCGCAAAGTACGCATGGTGCGGTACGCCACCGCCATGGGTATTCGCTTGGTGTGCATCGGCGCCTGCTTCGTCGTGCCGGGTTGGTGGTTGCTGATTCCCGCCTTCGGCGCGATCGTGCTGCCGTACTTCGCCGTCATCGCGGCCAACACGGTCGTCAATCGTGGTGGTCCTGCCGTCGAGCGCCCCGGAACGATACTTCCCTACGTCGCGCGCGACGGAGCCTCGTGATCGATCTGCCCGGTGCGATCAGCAGCACGCGCTGCTCACGCAGCGGTTGCCGTGCCGCGGCTGACTGGGCCGTGAACTGGCGCAACCCTCGCATCCACGGCCCAGAGAGGGTCAAAGTGTGGCTCGCCTGCGAGGAGCACCGCGACTTTCTCTACGACTACGTAGCGGCCCGCAACTTTCCGGTGACGATCACCCCCGCGGGCGTGGTCGTGGAACGCTTGCCCGACCCGGCAGAATAGCGGGCGATGAGCATCCTGTCGCTAGCACTGACGCGTCGCTGGCTCGGCTGGCTGGCGTTCACGACGGTGTTCACGATTGTCTGCGTTCTGCTCGCGCAGTGGCAGTGGTCGCGTCGCGTCGAGGTTGTCGCCGAGATGAGAGTTGTCGCCGAGAACTGGGATACCGCTCCGGTCGAACTGCGCGACGTGCTCCCGGAGGGTTCTGACCTCGACCCGGCTCGCGAGTGGACGCCCGTCACCCTCGATGGCGAGTATCTGCTCGAGAGTCAAGTGCTCGTGCGCAATCGTCCGCTGAGCGCGCGCCCGGGGTTCGAAGTGCTCACCCCACTGCTGCTCGACACGGGCGAGGTCTTCATCGTCGATCGCGGCTGGGTGCCCATCGGGTCGGCTCAAGACTCGCCCGATGTCGTGCCCGCTCCGCCCGAGGGACGCGTCGAGGTCCTGGTGCGTCTGAAGCCCGACGAGCCGACGATCGCCGGTCGCGGTGCGCCCGAGGGCCAAATCGCCACGATTCATCTGCCCGAGCTCGCCGATCGCATCGATGAGGGTGCCGTCATCACCGGGGCCTACGGACTGCTCGACAGCGAGTCGCCGAGCGTCGCTGAGCGCCCGACGGCGGCGACGCGCCCGATCAACGATGAGGGCCCGCACTTGAGCTACACGTTCCAGTGGTACCTGTTCGGGCTACTCGGGTTCATCGGCTTCGGCTGGGCATTGCGGCAAGAGCACCGCACCGCGCGCGCCGCCGAGACCGGTGAAGCCCTACCAGCACCGAAGCGCGGCATCGACGCCGAGATCGAGGACGCGATTCTGGATGCTCGCGAGCGCTGAGCGCGCATGCGTCAGCATCGCTGCTTAGGCGAGCGAGATCAGTTCGGCGTAGTCGGCAGTCCAGAGGTCTTCGACGCCGTCGGGCATGATGAGCACACGCTCGGGGTTGAGCGCCTCGACGGCACCCTCGTCGTGACTCACGAGAATGACGGCTCCGGCATAGCTGGCAAGAGCGCCCAGAATCTCTTCACGGCTCGCGGGGTCGAGGTTGTTGGTGGGCTCGTCGAGCAGCAGCAGGTTGGCCTTCGAGACTACGAGCGTCGCGAGTGACAGTCGCGTCTTCTCACCGCCCGACAGCACGCCGGCTGGCTTCTGCACGTCGTCGCCGACGAACAAGAACGAGCCGAGCACGCTGCGCGCCTCGCGCTCGGTGATCGCTTCGCTCGCGCTCATCATGTTTTCGAGCACGCTGCGCTTCACATCGAGGGTTTCGTGCTCTTGCGCGTAGTAGCCGACGCGCAGGCCGTGGCCGGGCTCGAGAACGCCCGTGTCGGGCGCGTCGACACCCGCGAGAATGCGCAGCAGCGTCGTTTTGCCCGCGCCATTGAGGCCCAGGATCACGACGCGTGAGCCCTTGTCGACCGCGAGATCGACAGCGGTGAAGATCTCGAGCGAGCCGTAGCTCTTCGACAGATTCTTCGCCTGCAACGGGGTCTTGCCCACGGGCGCCGGCTCGGGAAACCGCAGTTTCGCCACCCGGTCAGCGACCCGCACGTCATCGAGACCCGAGAGCATCTTCTCGGCGCGCGCAACCATCTGGTGCGCGCTCGCAGCCTTGCTCGCCTTGGCACCAAACCGGGCCGCCTGCAGCTGCAGGGCCGTGGCCTTCTTCTCAACGTTGACGCGCTCTTTCTTGCGGCGCTCTTCGTCGGCCTCGCGCTGGCGCAAGTAGTGCTTCCAGCCCATGTTGTAGATATCGATCACCTGGCGGTTGGCATCGAGGTAGAACACGCGGTTGACGGTCTCTTCGACGAGCTGCACATCGTGGCTGATGACGATGAATCCGCCCTGGTACTGCTTCAAGAACTCGCGCAGCCACACGACAGAGTCGGCGTCGAGGTGGTTGGTCGGCTCGTCGAGAATCATCGTCTCGGCGGCGGAGAACAGGATGCGGGCCAGCTCGATGCGGCGCCGCTGGCCGCCCGAGAGCGTGCTGAGCGGCTGGCTGAGAATGCGGTCGGGCAGCGAAAGGTTGCTCGCGATAGCTGCGGCCTCCGCCTCGGCGGCGTAGCCACCCAGCGCCTGAAAGCGGTCGGTGAGGCGACCGTAGCGATCCATGGCCTTTTCAGCGACCGCGGCATCCTGACTGCCCATGTCGACCGAGGCCTGCTGCATGTCGATGACGATCTGGCCGAGACCGCGCGCGTCGAGAATGCGCGTGCGCGCCAGTTGCTCGGGATCACCGGCGCGAGGGTCCTGCGGCAAGTAGCCGATCTCACCCGTACGGGTAATCGTGCCCCCCGTCGGAGCACCCTCGCCCGCGAGCGCGCGGGTCATGGTGGTCTTGCCGGCGCCGTTGCGCCCGACCAGCCCGATCTTGTCTCCCTTGTCCACGCGAAAGTTGACGTCTTCCATGAGCAGGCGCGCTCCGACCCGTATCTCAAGGTCATGAACAGCGAGCACAGCGAAAGTCCGTTTCTTTGGTGGGATTCGGCCAAACCCGTCAGCGGGGGCCAGCCCGATAGTCTATCGCTGTCCCCTGAACCAGACTTCTCGTGAGGATCCCATCGCCGTGACGACAGCCACCAGTCCCCTGCTGCGCCCCACCCTCATTGATCGCGTGGTCACCCGCACGTGGCTGAGCGACATCGCGCTCGTCGTCGCTGGCACCGCGCTTGTCGCCGTACTGGCCCAGGTTGCTATCCCGCTGTGGCCGGTGCCCGTCACGGGCCAGACGCTCGCCGTGCTGCTTGTCGGCGCGAGTCTTGGTGCTGCGCGCGGTGCCGCATCGCTTGGTCTCTACGCCATCCTCGGCGCCGTGGGTTTGCCGATCTACAGCGATTCGGCCTCGGGCTGGAGCGTTCTGCTCGGCCCCACCGGCGGCTACATCATCGGCTTCATCGTCTCAGCGGCGCTCGTAGGCTGGGCCGCAGAGCGGTCGTGGGACCGCGGGTGGTACAAGCCGATCATCACCTTCATCGGCGGCTCACTCGTGGTCTTCGCCATCGGCCTGCCGTGGCTTGCCGTCTCGCTCGGGCAGTTCGGCCTCGCGAACGACGTTCAGTCGGTGCTCGTTGCGGGCTTCTACCCGTTCATCATCGGCGGGCTCATCAAGGCGGGTATCGCGGCTGCGTTGCTGCCGGCACTGTGGGCTGCGGCGGAGAAGTCGCAGCGCGACACTAAGTAGCTCGCTGGCTACGGCCCGCCTTCCGGCGGAGCGCTGGGCCCTGAGAGCCCACTGGGCTCTCAGATCGAGAAGCCCAGCGCTCTCATCATGTCGCGGCCGTCGTCGGTGATGCGCTCGGGGCCCCACGGGGGCATCCAGACCCAGTTGATGCGAAACTGCTCGACGATGCCGTCGAGCGAGTTCGCGATCGACTCCTCGATCACGTCGGTGAGCGGGCAGCCTGCCGAGGTCAGGGTCATCGAGACGATGAGCGCATTGCTCTCTTCGTCCCAGGCGAGGTCGTAGACGAGGCCGAGATCGACGATGTTGACCCCCAGCTCAGGGTCGACGACGTCTTTCAACCCCTCTTCGACCTTGTCGAAGAGTTGCGGTTCGAGTGCGGTGGGCATGCGCCTAGCCTACGGTCGACCCGGTCAGGTAGCGATCGTAGCCTTCGTTCTCCAAGCGCTCTGCCAGTTCGGGGCCGCCCTCTTCGGCTACGGCGCCGTCAACGAACACGTGCACGAAGTCCGGCGTGATGTAGCGAAGAATGCGCGTGTAGTGCGTGATGAGCAGCACGCCGAGGCCCGTGTTCTCTTTGACGCGGTTCACGCCTTCAGACACGACCTTGAGCGCGTCGACGTCGAGGCCAGAGTCGGTCTCGTCGAGCACAGCGATCTTCGGGCGCAGCAGCTCGAGCTGCACGATCTCGTGGCGCTTCTTCTCGCCGCCCGAGAAGCCCTCGTTGACGTTGCGCTCGGCAAACGTGGTGTCCATGCGCATGGCCTCCATCGAGCCGCGCAGGTCTTTGATCCACGAGCGAAGCGCAGGCGCCTCACCGTCGAGAGCCGTCTTCGCGGTGCGCAAAAAGTTTGAGACGGTGACGCCCGGAATCTCGACCGGGTACTGCATGGCCAAGAAGAGGCCCGCGCGAGCGCGCTCGTCGATGCTCATCGCGAGCACGTCAGCGCCGTCGAGGGTGATCGAGCCGCTGTCGACGATGTAGCGAGGATGCCCGGCGATCGTATATGCGAGCGTCGACTTGCCCGAGCCGTTGGGGCCCATGATCGCGTGGGTCTCGCCCGAATTGATGGTCAGGTTGACGCCCCGCAAGATCTCTTTCGAGCCCTGATCGGTCTCGATGCTGACGTGCAGGTCGCGAATTTCAAGAGTTGACATGTCTGAATCTTCCTTACGGGGTGAGGGTTGTCTCGACGTCGACGAGCACATCACCGTTGTCGACGCTGACGGCGTAGACCGGGACGGGCTCGTAGGCCGGAAAGTTGCGGGGTTTGCCGGTCGCGAGCTCGAACTTCGAGCCGTGTGCCCAGCACTCGATGGCATCGTCTTCGACGAAGCCCTCGCTGAGTGAGATCTCGCCGTGGGTGCAGGTGTCGCCCAGTGCGTGCACCGCTCCCGAGGAGTCCATGACCACGGCGACGGGGCGACCGTCAACGACGACCTTCTTGGCAGTGGCGGGGCTCAACTCGTCGAGACCGCAGACGCGGGTCGCTGTCATCTCACACCACCTCGACGTCTTCGAGCTCGCGCTCGATCGCCGCGATCAGGCGAGTTTCGAGCTCGGCGTTGCCGATCTTCTGCACGACGTCGATCAAGAAGCCCTGCACGACCAGCCGTCGAGCCTCTTGCTCGTCAATGCCGCGCGAGCGCAAGTAGAACAGTTGCTCGTCATCGAAGCGACCGGTCGCGCTCGCGTGACCGGCACCGGCGATGTCTCCCGTCTCGATCTCGAGGTTCGGAATCGAGTCGGCACGCGTGCCATCGCTCAGCACGAGGTTGCGGTTCTGCTCGTATGAGTCGGTGCCGGTCGCGTCGCGCCCGATGAGCACGTCGCCGACCCAGACCGTGCGAGCGCCCTGACCGTTGAGCGCGCCCTTGTAGTTCACCCGACTGATCGTGTGGGGGGCGATGTGGTGCACATAGACCCGCTGCTCGAGGTGTTGACCGGCATCGGCGAAGTAGAGCCCGAGCAGCTGCCCGTCGGCTCCTGCACCGGCGAGGTGTACTGACGGGTTCACGCGCACTACCGAGCCGCCGAGTGAGACGACGACGTGCTTGAGGCGGGCATCCCGATCGACTCGAGCGAACTGGCTGGAGAGGTGAACCGATTCGTCGTCCCACTCTTGCAGGCTGACCACCGTCAGGTCGCTGCCAGCTTCGGCGACGACCTCGACGTTCTCGCTCAAGCGGGCGCTGCCGCGGTTGTCGATGATGACCATGCCGCGGGCATTCGGCTTCGCGGTGATGACCGTGTGCGCGGCCCGAGGCGTGCGGTCGGCGCCCGTGCGATCGATCGTGACGACGACAGTGTCTTCTGCCGTGAGGGTGACCGCGAGTGCGCGCTCAAAACTCGACCAGGCGTTGGCGGCCGCGCGCTCTTCAGCGAGCCCCGCCGAGCCGATGCGCTCGTCGCCGCGATCGATCCATTCCACAGTGACGCCTGCGGCATCGGTCGCGATGGCCGGAAACTCTGAGCCGTCGAGCTCGCCGTCGATCAGGTCACGAATCGCCGCGACAGGAGTCAGCTTCCATTCGAGCTCGCGGCCGGTGACCTCGGCGAAGTCGCCGTGCGCCGCTGAGGCGAAGCGCTCCGAACGGGTTTGCACCGGAACCGGTGAGCCGGGGCCGTGCGAGTGCGGTCGCGCGCCAGCGTGACCGGCCTCGTCGATGGACGGGGTCGTAGAAGTCGAGCTCATCTAGCCGACACTGCCTTCCATGCTCATCTCGATGAGCTTGTTGAGTTCGAGTGCGTACTCCATGGGCAGCTCACGCGCGATGGGTTCGATGAACCCGCGCACGATCATGGCCATGGCTTCGTCTTCGGGCAACCCGCGCGACTGCAGGTAGAACAACTGCTCTTCGCTCACGCGCGAGACCGTGGCCTCGTGACCGAGCTGAACATCGTCGACGCGAATGTCGATCGCCGGGTAGGTGTCAGAACGCGAAATAGTGTCGACCAGCAGGGCGTCGCAGCGCACCGTATTGGCCGAGTGGTGCGCCGTGGCGTCAACGCGCACCTCACCGCGATATCCGGCTCGGCCGCCGCCGCGGGCGATCGACTTCGAGACGATCGACGAGGTGGTGTAGGGCGCCATGTGGATCATCTTGGCGCCAGCATCCTGGTGCTGTCCGGGTCCGGCGAACGCGACGGAAAGCGTCTCGCCCTTGGCATGCTCGCCCATCAAGAAGATCGACGGGTACTTCATGGTGACCTTCGAGCCGATGTTGCCGTCGATCCACTCCATCGTCGCGCCCTCGTGCGCCACGGCGCGCTTGGTGACGAGGTTGTAGACGTTGTTCGACCAGTTCTGAATCGTCGTGTACCGAACGCGGGCGTTCTTCTTGACGATGATCTCGACAACCGCCGAGTGCAATGAGTCGCTCTTGTAGATGGGCGCGGTGCACCCCTCGATGTAGTGAACGTACGAGCCCTCGTCAGCGATGATGAGCGTGCGCTCGAACTGGCCCATGTTCTCGGTGTTGATGCGGAAGTAGGCCTGCAGCGGAATCTCGACGTGCACGCCGGGAGGCACGTAGACGAAGGAGCCGCCCGACCACACGGCCGTGTTGAGCGCGGCGAACTTGTTGTCGCCGGCCGGAATCACGGTGCCGAAGTACTCGGTGAAGAATTCGGGATGCTCACGCAACGCTGTGTCGGTGTCCATGAAGATGACGCCCTGAGCCTCGAGGTCTTCGCGAATCTGGTGGTACACCACCTCCGACTCGTACTGCGCGGCGACGCCCGCAACGAGACGCTGGCGCTCTGCCTCGGGGATTCCGAGCTTCTCGTAGGTGTTCTTGATCTCTTCGGGCAGTTCTTCCCAGGTGGTCGCCTGCTTCTCGGTCGACCGCACGAAGTACTTGATGTTGTCGAAGTCGATGCCCGAGAGGTCTGCGCCCCAGAGCGGCATGGGCTTCTGGCCGAACAGCTTCAGACCCTTCAGTCGCAGATCGAGCATCCACTGCGGTTCGTCTTTCAGCGAGGAGATGTTGCGCACGACGCTGTCGTCGATGCCGCGGCGCGCGGTTGAGCCCGCTACGTCGGAATCTGACCAGCCAAATTCATATTGGCCAAGGCCTTCGAGTTCTGGTCGGTCGATGAGCACGTCAGACACGGTGTTCCTCTTCTCTTTGCCGAACCCAACCCGATGGTCGGTGGGGACATTCCCTCTCATGAAACGCATCGTGGTTCGCGGCTGCGGCGCGTTACACCGTGCGGCGGATGCTCATCCAGCGCATCTACACTGACGCACGACATGTCGTGCGAGGTGGTTCGACCACCCGATGAACCCACGATCGTCACTGATGGAGAGCTCCTTGATTCTACAGGGAGGACGCTGAAACGGGAGGAAGCTGGCTGTGAACCGGCTGTACCAATGGTTGCCCGCATCGACTACTGATCGACGTGTACGCGTCGTCGCCTGGGCCTCGCTCGTGAGCCAAACCCTCATCGTGGGCACCGGTGGCGCGGTGCGTCTGACTGGCTCGGGCCTGGGTTGCCCCACCTGGCCGCGCTGCACCGAAGACTCTTTCGTGGCGACACCGGAGATGGGCATCCACGGCATCGTCGAGTTCGGCAACCGCCTGTTGACCTTCGTGCTGGTCATCATCGCGATCCTCGCGTTCCTCGCCGTTGTGCGGATGCGGCGCGAGCGCCCCGAGCTGCTGCGACTCACGGTGGCGCTCGGCCTCGGAATTCCGCTGCAGGCCGTCATCGGCGGCATCACGGTGCTGACGCAATTGAATCCGTGGATCGTCGGACTGCACTTCGTGGTCTCGGCAGTGCTCGTCGCGTTCGCCGTGGTCTTCGTGCATCGTGTCTATCGCGGGCGAACAACGGGCACGCTGCGCGTGCCACGACAGGTGCAGTGGCTCGCTCTCTCGACGGTCGTCGGCGCGTGGATCACTGTGCTCGTGGGCATTGTCGTCACCGGTTCGGGGCCGCACGCGGGCGATGGCGGGGCCGCTCGCAACGGGCTCGACTCAGAACTGCTGCAGCATCTGCACGCGTGGCCCGCGTACATCACCTTCGGGTTGAGCGTGCTGCTTCTCGTTGTCGCAGTGCGGCTCGGGCTGCCTCCGCTGCGGCGCGCGGTTGTGGCCCTGGTCTCGGTCGAGATCGTGCAGGTCACCGTGGGGCTCGCGCAGGCCCGACTCGGGCTTCCTGAAATCCTCGTGGGCATCCACATGGTGCTCGCTTGCGTGCTGATCGCCGTCGCCACGCTGGTAGTGCTGACGCTGCGCGGTTCGCACGGTGCAGCAGTCGAGGCCGCGACCGACCACGAACTCGTGACCAGCTCGCGATGAGGCGCTAGAAGGGCAGCAGCGGGTCGACGCCGACGGCGACGAACAAGAGCGTCAAATAGGTGATGCTCGCGTGGAAGACACGC
>JBBQKE010000022.1:0-11742 GCA_038326585.1 Actinomycetales bacterium
GGCGGTTCTCCAGTGCAGTGCGAATGGACATGTGTCCGTTTCCTTTCCCATCAAGTGAATGTTGATAGGTGGGCCCCCCACGGAACATGAAACTGGCCCCCCACTGGTAAGTATGTCCGTTGGCCTTCGCCCTGACAGCCCCCATTCCGGGGGCCCTTCAGGCGCGCCTACTGGACTTGATTGAAGATGTCGAAGATGGGCAAGTAGAGCGCCACGATCATGCCGCCGAGGATGACGCCGAGGAAGGCGATCATGATCGGCTCGATGAGCGACGTGAGGGCCTCGGTGGTGCTCTGCACCTCGCTGTCATAGAAGTCGGAGATCTTCTCCAGCATGGTCTCGAGAGCGCCCGAGTCTTCGCCGACCGCGATCATCTGCGTGACCATGCTGGGAAAGATCGGCTGCAGGGCGAGCGGCGCCGCTATGGTGCGACCCTGCCTCACTGAATCTTGCACGGCTTGCACGGCTTGCTCGATCTGCCAGTTGCCCGAGGTCGAGCCGATGATCGAGAGTGCCTGCAGAATCGGAACGCCCGACCCGATCATCGTGCCGAAATTGCGCGTGAACCGGGCGATGGCGATCTTCTTGAAGAGGTCGCCAAAGACCGGCATCTTGAGCAGCATGGGTTCCCATACTGACCGGAACTTCGGCGTCTGACGGTTCGCCCGCCACCACACGGCTCCGACGATCGACCCGATCAACACGAGCGGGCCGAGCCAGATCATATTTTGCGAAATGACCACCAGTATTCGCGTTGGCAAGGGTAGTTCACCACCGAGGTCGGCAAACAGATCTTCAAAGATCGGCACGATGAAGACGATCATGCCGACGACGGCGAGCAGCGCCATGATCAGCACCACGACGGGATAGGTCAGGGCCGACTTGATCGTGGCCTTGAGCTCGACCTCTTTCTCGTAGTTTTTCGCAACCGATTCGAGCGAGGTCTCGAGGAATCCCCCGACCTCACCAGCGCGCACCAGGTTGACAAAGATGGGCGGAAACGCCTTCGGATGCTTGGCCAGGCTGTCGGAGAACGTGCCACCCTCTTCGACCGCCCCCCGCACCTCGTCGAGCGTCGACGAAAGCTTCGGGTTCTCTGACTGGTCGGCCAAGATCGTGAGCGACTTGAGCAGCGGCAAGCCGGCGCCGATCATCGTCGCGAGCTGCCGGCTCATCACCGCGAGGTCTTTGATCGTGACCTTCTTGTCGAAGAGGCCACCCAGCGAGATGTCGCGATTCAGCCCCGTGCCACCGGTGACCTGCTGCACCGAAATGGGCGCGATACCCATCGTGCGCAGGCGTGAGACGACCGACGCCTCGCCGGCAGCATCCACCCGGCCCTTCACCATCTTGCCGCTGGAATCGCGGCCCGTGTAGGCGTAGGTGAGAGCGCTGGCCACTAGCGGGTTCCTCCGAATCCGTCGGCGAACGGCGCGCTACCGGCGCCATCGCCCGCCGCGCCCGTGCGGTGAACCAGACGATTGAAGTTCTCGGGGTCTTGCATCTTCGCCTGCGCCGCCTCGTGCGTGACCATGTGGCTGTTGACGAGGTCTGCGAGATGCTGGTCCATCGTGTGCATTCCCGATTCGCGACCGGCCTGCAGCGCCGACGTGATCTGGTAGGTCTTTCCCTCACGAATGAGGTTCGCGATGGCACCGGTGGTCATCATGATTTCGGTGGCGATGATGCGGCCCTGACCCGTCGCCCGCGGCAGCAGCGTCTGACAGACGACACCCTGCAGTGTCAGCGCGAGCTGCGATCGCACCTGACTCTGCTGGTGCGGGGGGAAGACGTCGATGATGCGGTCAATGGTCTGCGCGGCCGACTGCGTGTGCAGCGTCGCGAAGACGAGGTGCCCTGTTTCTGCCGCTGTGAGGGCCGTCGACACGGTCTCGAGGTCACGCAGCTCGCCGATGAGAATCACGTCGGGGTCTTGCCGCAGAACACGCTTGAGCGCGTCGCCGAATGAGTGCGTGTCGCGGCCCACCTCGCGCTGGTTCACTAGCGAGCGATGATTCTGATGCACGAACTCGATCGGGTCTTCGATCGTCACGATGTGGTCGGCGCGGGTTCGGTTGACAAGGTCGACGAGCGCGGCGAGAGTCGTCGACTTGCCAGAACCGGTGGGACCGGTGACGAGCACGAGGCCGCGCGGCAGAGCAGCGAACTGTGACACGACGCCGGGCACGCCGAGCTGTTTGAGCGATTTGATTTCATTCGGCACCAAGCGAAAAGCACCTGCAATAGAGTCGCGATCGAGATAGTAGTTGACCCGAAAACGTGCGTCGCCGCGTGGGCTGATCGCGAAGTCACGCTCCCACTCTTGGCCGAACTCGTCACGCTGACGGTCATTCATGATGCTGAACAGGATGGTGGCGACCTCCGCGCGGCTCCAGGGTTGCGCACTGGATATCGGCTTGAGCTCACCGTCGACACGAATCATGGGCGGCGAATCGCGAGCAATGTGAAGGTCAGACCCGCCGAGGGCGACGACCTCGTCGAGCGCCGCGAGCAACGCCGGGTGGATTCCCTCGAGCACCGTGCCGGTGGCGACGACGGGCGGCGGCGCGGCGGCGGTGACGGCGCCGACGGGAGGCGGAGCATCCGGCATCGCGGTGTTCACGAGCGGTGCCGGAGCGGCCAGGCCGACTGGAGCCGGTGGCGGTGCCGGCGCCGGCGCCGCCACAGGATGGCCGACGGGCGGAGGTGGTGACAGATGCGGAGCGCCGATAGAGAGTTCGGGCATCGGTGCGTGTTCGAGGGGCATGATCGGCGGGCCCGCAGGGGGCGCTGACGATGTCGGCGACGTCGCCACCGAGGGTGCGGGTGCGGCGGAGTCGGTGGTTACCGACCAGACGCGTCTGCCCGTGGTCGCCGCGGGGGCGTTGGCGTCAGAGCTGAAGCCCAGTGCATCGGTCATGGTGTCTCCCCCAGGTGTGCGGAATGCGAGAATCGGGCGCGCGTCACTAGGCGACGACGCGCAGAACTTCTTCGATCGAGGTGAGCCCGGCGCGAACCTTCGCCCAGCCGTCTTGTCGCAGGGTGAGCATGCCCTGCGAAGTGGCGGTGTGCATGATTTCGACGCTCGACGCCCGGCCGACCGCCAGACGCTCGATCTCTTCGCTCACCATCATGACTTCGTGCAGAGCAAGGCGCCCTCGGTAGCCGGTGCCCGAGCAGGCCGAACAGCCGACCGCGTGGTAGAGGCGAGGAGACATCTCGTCTTCGCGGCGACCGAAGCCGAGGCTGTCGAGGTGCGCGGCCTCATACTCCTGCAACTGCTTGCAACGGTCGCAGAGTCGGCGAGCGAGGCGCTGAGCGACGACGCAGTCGAGCGCAGAGCCGACGAGAAACGGTTCAATGTCCATCTCGATGAGTCGAGTAATCGCACTCGGCGCGTCGTTGGTGTGCAGGGTCGACAGCACGAGGTGGCCGGTGAGCGAGGCCTCGATCGCGATCTGCGCCGTCTCTTGGTCGCGAATCTCACCGATCAGCACCACGTCGGGGTCAGACCGCAGGATGCTGCGCAGAGCACTGGCGAAGGTCAGGCCGGCTTTCGGATTGACCTGCACCTGGTTGATGCCCTCCATGCGGTACTCGACGGGATCTTCGACGGTGATGACGTTGATCTCTGGGCGGGCTACCGCGTGCAGGGTTGTGTAGAGAGTGGTTGACTTTCCTGAACCGGTCGGGCCGGTGACGAGAATCATGCCGTAGGGCTTCGAGTACGAGTTGCGGTACACCGTGAGGTTGCGCTCGAGCATGCCGAGGTCGCCGATGTCTTTTCGCGTCGCGTTGTTGTCGAGAATTCGCATGACGACCTTCTCGCCCCACACGGTCGGCAGGGTTGCAACGCGCAGGTCGATCACCTGGCCGCCGTGCTGCACCGACATTCGGCCGTCTTGCGGGCGACGTCGCTCAGCGATGTTGATGTCGCTCATGATCTTCAGTCGCGAGATGACACCGTTCTGAATGTTCTTGGGTGCCTTCTGCACATCGTGCAGCACTCCGTCGATGCGGTAACGAACCCGCATCTCGAACTCGCCGGGCTCGATGTGGATGTCAGAGGCGAGGTCTTGAATTGCTTGACCGATGATGAGGTTCACGAAACGGACGATGGGTGCGTCGTCGGGGTCAGCGTCACGAAGCGCGACCTCGTCGGCCGCTGAGGGAGCGTTCTCTTCTTCGATCGCCGTCGTGAGGTCGCTAAGCTCGCTGTCTGCACGGTGAAAACGGTTGATGGCGGTCAGCAGGTCGTTCTTCTCGGCCACAACCGCTACAACATGCATGCGAGTCAGTGCGCGCACGTCATCCATCGCCAGCACGTCACCCGGTTCGACCATCGCGAGCGTGATGGTCGTCGCCGTCGCGTGGATGGGCAGCACGTTGTGGCGGCGGCAGAGCTGGGCCGGAACGAGCGCCACGGCCGCGCGGTCGACCGGGTACTCGCCCAATTCGACGAACGAGAGACCAGCCACTTCGGCCTTGGCCGACGCGACCTGCGCAGCAGTCACCATTCCGCGCTCAATGAAGTGCCCGACCACGACTTCGTCGCCCTCATCACGCACCTTGTCGAGCGTCTCGATGGGCAGCAGCCCACGAATGATGAGCACTTCACTGACAGAAACCACGGCAAACCCTCCCCCTTGATGCAGACGCCCTCTCGGGTCGCTTGCACGGACTGCCTGACCGCAAAGGTACGACACGCCGTACTGCTGACAATAGCCCCGTCTTCGGGGGTAGTCCACATCAGTCACATTGTTAACATGCGCCCCACCGGGTACGGCGAAGGGCTCGCACCGTATTCGGTGCGAGCCCTTCGCCGGTTCGACTGAACCGCTAGTTGTACGTACCCGGCGTCACGTCGTCGCTCGAGAACGAGTCGAAGTCGACGAACGACAGGTCGGCCTCGGTGAAGCTCGAGTCGTCAGCGAAGATGCGGTTGGGGTACCGCTCGGCCTTCGCCTCTTCCGTCGCCTCGACCGACACGTTGCGGTAGTTCGGCAGGCCGGTGCCGGCCGGGATCAGCTTTCCGATGATCACGTTCTCCTTCAGGCCGAGCAGCGGGTCGCGCTTGCCCTGCATGGCGGCTTCGGTGAGCACACGGGTCGTCTCCTGGAACGACGCCGCCGAGAGCCACGACTCGGTCGCGAGCGAGGCCTTGGTGATGCCCATGACCTCTTGACGCGCCGAGGCGGTCTTCTTGCCCTCGGAGAGCGCGGCACGGTTCAGCGTGTTGTACTTCGAGCGATCGACGAGCTCACCCGGCAGCAGGTCGGTCTCGCCATGGTCGACGACGGTGACCTTGCGCAGCATCTGCCGCACAATGACCTCGATGTGCTTGTCGTGAATCGGCACTCCCTGCGAGCGGTAGACGCCCTGCACGCCCTCGACGAGGTGCTGCTGCACGGCGCGCACGCCCTTGACTCGCAGAACCTCTTTCGGGTCAACCGGACCCTCAAAGATCTGCTGGCCGAGCTCGACGTGCTGACCGTCTTCGACGATCAGGTTCGAGCGGCGCGAGACGGCGTAGGCCACCTCTTCGTCGCCGCTGTCGGGCGTGAGCACGATCTTCAGCTGAACACCGGATTCATCGATCGAGATGCGACCAGCGCTCTCGGCGATCGGGCTCGCGCTCTTCGGGGTGCGGGCCTCGAAGAGCTCGGTCACGCGGGGAAGACCCTGCGTGATGTCGTCGGCCGAGGCCGAACCACCGGTGTGGAAGGTGCGCATCGTGAGCTGAGTACCGGGCTCGCCGATCGACTGGGCCGCGATGATGCCCACGGCCTCACCCAGGTCGACGCGCGTGCCGGTCGCCAGCGAGCGGCCATAGCAGGCAGCGCAGACGCCGACCGCCGACTCGCACGTGAGCACCGAGCGCACCTTGATCTCACTGACGCCCGCCTCGACCAGCTGGTCGATGAGCACGTCGCCGACATCGGCGCCCGCCTGCGCGACAACGTCGCCCGACGCGCTGACCGCGTCAGTCGCGAGCGTACGCGCGAACACCAGGTTCTCGACGTTCTCGTCACGAACCCAGGCGCCGTCGACCTCGTGGGCGATCGGGAAGTCGAGGCCCTTCGAGGTTCCGCAGTCTTCTTCGCGGATGATGACATCTTGCGCGACATCGACCAGACGACGGGTCAGGTACCCCGAGTCAGCCGTGCGCAGCGCGGTGTCGGCGAGACCCTTGCGGGCTCCGTGGGTGGCGATGAAGTACTCAGCCACCGACAGGCCCTCGCGGTACGAGTTGATGATCGGTCGGGCGATGATCTCACCACGCGGGTTCGACACCAGGCCACGCATACCGGCAATGTTGCCGACCTGCAGCCAGTTGCCTCGAGCTCCAGAGGTGACCATGCGGTTGATCGTGTTGTCGACCGGGAAGTTCGCCCGCATCTCGTCGTTGACCGCCTTGGTGCCCTCGGTCCACAGCTCGACGAGCTCGCGACGGCGCTCGTCGTCGGTCGTCAGACCCTTGTCGAACTGGGCCTGGATCTTCGCGGCCTTCTTCTCGTACTCCGCAACGATCTGCTTCTTCTTCGGCGGGGTGACGACGTCGCTCAGCGCCACGGTGACACCCGATCGGGTGGCCCAGTAGAAGCCGGCGTCTTTCACCTTGTCGAGCGTCGCAGCGACGATCGTCTTCGGGTAGCGCTCGGCCAGGTCGTTGACGATCTGCGAGATGGCGCCCTTGTCGGCAACGTCATCGACGAACGGGTAGTCGGCCGGCAGCAGCTCGTTGAACAGCGCCCGACCAAGAGTGGTCTCGCGCAGCTCGCGACCGTCGGTGAACTTCTCACCGAGCAGGCGAATGCGCGCCGGAGCGTTCAGGTGCAACGAACCCTGGTCCATCGCCATGATCGCCTCGGCAACCGACGAGAACGCACGGCCCTCGCCCGCAGCGCCTTCGCGCACGGTCGTGAGGTGGTGCAGGCCAATGATCATGTCTTGTGTCGGAACCGTCACCGGTCGGCCGTCTGACGGCTTGAGGATGTTGTTCGACGCGAGCATGAGGATGCGCGCCTCGGCCTGAGCCTCGACCGACAGCGGCAGGTGCACGGCCATCTGGTCACCGTCGAAGTCGGCGTTGAACGCCGCGCAGACGAGCGGGTGCAGCTGGATGGCCTTGCCCTCGACGAGCTGAGGCTCGAACGCCTGGATGCCCAGACGGTGCAGGGTGGGCGCGCGGTTGAGCAGAACGGGACGCTCGCGGATGATCTCCTCGAGCACATCCCACACCTGCGGCCGCGAACGCTCGACCATGCGCTTGGCGCTCTTGATGTTCTGGGCGTGGCCCAGGTCGATCAGGCGCTTGATGACGAACGGCTTGAACAGCTCAAGTGCCATGAGCTTCGGCAGGCCGCACTGGTGCAGCTTGAGCTGCGGGCCGACCACGATGACCGAACGGCCCGAGTAGTCGACGCGCTTGCCGAGCAGGTTCTGGCGGAAACGGCCCTGCTTGCCCTTGAGCATGTCACTGAGCGACTTGAGCGCACGGTTGCCCGTACCCGTCACGGGGCGACCACGACGGCCGTTGTCGAACAGTGCGTCGACGGCCTCTTGCAGCATGCGCTTCTCGTTGTTGACGATGATCTCGGGCGCACCGAGATCAAGCAGACGGCGCAGACGGTTGTTGCGGTTGATCACACGACGGTAGAGGTCGTTCAGGTCAGAAGTCGCGAATCGACCGCCGTCGAGCTGCACCATCGGGCGAAGCTCCGGCGGAATGACCGGCACGACATCCAGCACCATCGCCGCAGGCGAGTTGCCGGTCTGCAAGAACGAGTTGACGACCTTCAGCCGCTTGATCGCGCGAATCTTTTTCTGACCCTTGCCGCCCGCGATCTGCTCGTGCAGCAGTTCGCTCTCGGCGGCCAGGTCGAAGGCCTCGAGGCGCTTCTTGATCGCCTCGGCGCCCATGTGGGCCTCGAAGTAGAGACCGTAGCGGTCTTGCAGCTCTTGGAAGACGCCGTCTTCGGGCTTGAGGTCGCCGACCTTGAGGGTGCGGAAGTCTTCCCACACGCGCTCGAGCTGGTTGATCTGCTCGTCGAAGGACTTGCGCAGTTGCGCCATCTCCTTCTCACCGGCATCTTTCACCTTGCGCTTCTGGTCGGCCTTGGCGCCCTCGGCCTCGAGCTCGGCGAGCTCGGTCTCGAGCTTCTGCATGCGCGCGGCAATGCCGCTGTCGCGCTGGCCCTCGAGGGTCTTGATCTCGAGACGCATCTCGTTCTCGAGCCCCGGAAGGTCGGCGTGACGGCCGTCTTCATCGACCGAGATGACCATGTATGCGGCGAAGTAGATGACCTTCTCGAGGTCTTTCGGCGCCATGTCGAGCAAGTAGCCGAGGCGGCTGGGCACACCCTTGAAGTACCAGATGTGCGTGACGGGAGCGGCGAGCTCGATGTGGCCCATGCGCTCACGGCGCACCGACGACTTCGTGACCTCGACGCCGCAGCGCTCGCAGACGATGCCCTTGAAGCGCACCCGCTTGTACTTGCCGCACGAGCACTCCCAGTCGCGCGACGGTCCGAAGATCTGCTCGCCGAACAGACCATCCTTCTCGGGCTTCAGCGTGCGGTAGTTGATGGTCTCCGGCTTCTTGACCTCGCCGTGCGACCACTTGCGGATGTCATCCGCCGTCGCCAGACCGATCTGGAGGTAGTCGAAAGTTGTTGCGTCGAGCACGAGTTTCTCTTCTCTAACTGTCGTCAGTGTCTTGCGAATACCGGGCCGGCTCAGATCTCGTCGATCGACGAGGACTCGAAGCGGGTGGAGATGTTGATGCCCAGCTCTTCCGCAGCGCGGAAAACCTCGTCATCGTTGTCCTTCAGACTGACCGGCGTGCCGTCGGCAGACAGCACCTCGACGTTCAGGCAGAGCGACTGCATCTCTTTGATGAGCACCTTGAAGCTCTCGGGGATTCCGGGCTCCTGGATGTTCTCGCCCTTGACGATCGCCTCGTACACCTTGACGCGGCCGAGGATGTCGTCGGACTTGATCGTCAGCAGCTCTTGCAGCGCGTACGCCGCGCCGTAGGCCTCGAGCGCCCACACTTCCATCTCACCGAAGCGCTGGCCACCGAACTGGGCCTTACCGCCAAGCGGCTGCTGGGTGATCATCGAGTAGGGGCCCGTCGAGCGAGCGTGAATCTTGTCGTCGACCAAGTGGTGCAGCTTCAAGATGTACATGTAGCCGACCGAGACCGGGTCGGGGAAGGGCTCGCCCGAGCGGCCATCGAACAAGCGCGTCTTTCCGGTCGAGTCGATCATGCGCACGCCGTCACGGTTCGGCAGGGTCGAGTCGAGTAGACCGGCGATCTCGTCTTCACGAGCACCGTCGAACACGGGCGTAGCGATCTTGGTACCGGGAGCTGCCTCGCGAGCGTTCGCGGGAATGCCCTCGGCCCACGCCGGGTTGCCGTCGATCTTCCACCCGCGCGATGCCGCCCAGCCCATGTGAATCTCGAGCACCTGGCCGAAGTTCATGCGACCAGGAACACCGAGCGGGTTGAGCACGATGTCGACGGGGGTGCCGTCTTCGAGGAACGGCATGTCTTCGACCGGAAGGATCTTCGAGATGACGCCCTTGT
Organism: Actinomycetales bacterium; assembly: GCA_038326585.1. GTDB lineage: Bacteria > Actinomycetota > Actinomycetes > Actinomycetales > Microbacteriaceae > Microcella. The sequence goes on from JBBQKE010000022.1 coordinate 9,593, forward strand.
TGCCGTGGCGGCCGGCGAGCTTGTCGCCCTCGGAGATCTTGCGCTTCTGGGCGATGTAGACGACCACGCGCTGGTTGACGCCCGAGCCGAGCTCGTCGTCGCCGTCTTGCGCGTCGAACACCTTGACGCCGATGATCGTGCCCTGCTCGCCGTGGGGAACCTTGAGCGAGGTGTCGCGAACCTCGCGCGACTTCTCGTTGAAGATCGCGCGCAGCAGGCGCTCTTCAGCGCTGAGCTCGGTCTCGCCCTTCGGCGTCACCTTGCCGACGAGGATGTCGCCGGGGCGCACCTCAGCTCCGATGCGGATGATGCCGCGCTCGTCGAGGTCGGCCAGAAGCTCGGGGCTGACGTTCGGCAGATCGCGGGTGATCTCTTCTTTTCCGAGCTTCGTGTCGCGAGCATCCACTTCATATTCCTCGATGTGGATCGACGACATGGTGTCGTCTTTCACGAGGTTCTGGCTGAGGATGATCGCGTCTTCGAAGTTGTGGCCCTCCCACGACATGAACGCGACGAGCAGGTTCTTGCCGAGCGCGAGCTCGCCGTTCTCGGTCGCAGGACCATCAGCGATGACCTCGCCGACCTCGATGCGGTCGCCCGCACTGACGACGACGCGGTGGTTGTAGTTCGTGCCCTGGTTCGAGCGGTCGAACTTGCGCAGCACGTAATCTTGCGTTCCGCCCTCGTCGAGCTGCACGGTGACGGAGTCGGCCGAGACGGCCTGCACCACACCGGGAGCCGTCGCGGTGATCACGTCACCAGCGTCGACGGCCGCATAGCTCTCCATGCCGGTGCCGACGAGCGGCGACTCGGAGCGGAGCAGCGGCACTGCCTGACGCTGCATGTTCGCGCCCATGAGCGCGCGGTTCGCGTCATCGTGCTCGAGGAACGGGATGAGCGACGTGGCCACCGACACCATCTGGCGCGGCGAGACGTCCATGTAGTCGACCTGCTCCGACGGAACCAGCTCGACCTCGCCGCCCTTACGGCGCACGAGCACGCGGTCGTCGACGAACGAGCCGTCTTTATTCAGCGGCGCACCGGCCTGAGCGACGACGTGGTCGTCTTCTTCGCTCGCGGTCAGGTAGTCGATCGTTGAGCTGACCTTGCTCTTGGCCACTCGACGGTAGGGCGTCTCGATGAAGCCGAACGAGTTGATGCGGGCGAACGATGCGAGTGAACCGATGAGGCCGATGTTCGGGCCTTCCGGCGTCTCGATCGGGCACATGCGACCGTAGTGGCTGGGGTGCACGTCGCGCACCTCGACACCGGCCCTTTCACGGGAGAGTCCGCCCGGGCCGAGCGCGCTCAGGCGGCGCTTGTGGGTCAGGCCCGCGAGCGGGTTGTTCTGGTCCATGAACTGGCTGAGCTGCGAGGTGCCGAAGAACTCTTTGATCGCGGCGACAACGGGGCGCACGTTGATCAGGGTCTGCGGCGTGATCGCCTCGATGTCTTGCGTCGTCATGCGCTCGCGCACCACGCGCTCCATCCGGCTGAGGCCGGTGCGCACCTGATTCTGGATGAGCTCGCCGACCGCGCGGATGCGACGGTTGCCGAAGTGGTCGATGTCGTCGACATCGAGACGCAGCTCGACCGCCTTGCCGGCGCGAACGCCCGGCATGGTCGTGCGGTTCTCGTGCAGCGAGACCATGTAGCGGATCGTCGCGACGATGTCGTCGACGCTCAGCACGGAATCGCTCAGCGGCGCATCGAGACCGAGCTTGCGGTTGAGCTTGTAACGGCCCACCTTCGCCAGGTCGTAGCGCTTCGGGTTGAAGTAGAAGTTGTCGAGCAGCGCGCGGGCTGCCTCGGCGGCAACCTGCTCGCCCGGGCGCAGCTTGCGGTAGATATCTTTCAGCGCCTCTTCTTTGGTGAGAATGGCGTCTTTCTCGAGGGTCTGCTCGATCGACTCGACCCCGGCGAACTTCTCGCGGATCTCTTCAGTGGTCAGGCCGAGAGCCTTGAGGAACACCGTGACCGACTGCTTGCGCTTGCGGTCGATGCGCACGCCGACCTGGTCGCGCTTGTCGATCTCGAACTCGAGCCAGGCACCGCGCGAGGGGATGATGCGAGCCGAGTAGATGTCCTTATCGGAGGTCTTCTCCATCTGACGCTCGAAGTACACGCCCGGCGAACGGACGAGCTGCGAA
>JBBQKE010000023.1:0-11622 GCA_038326585.1 Actinomycetales bacterium
CTCGACCCTCATGGGTGAAGACGTCGAGTCGCGCCGCACGTTCATCCAGCAGAACGCGAAAGACGTGCGCTTCCTGGACATTTAGCGGCGGCCATCTAGTCGCGGCCACCGCCCCACGATCACACCACCACTGAAGGACACTTCTCATGGCAGACGACACCACCGGCACCGAGCCGGTCGACTACGGACCCGGCGGTCGGGTCAACCAGGTCGACCTGCAGCTCGAGATGCAGCGGTCGTACCTCGACTACGCGATGAGCGTCATCGTCGGGCGCGCCCTGCCCGACGTGCGCGACGGTCTCAAGCCCGTGCACCGCCGCGTGATCTACGCGATGTTCGACGGCGGCTACCGCCCCGACAAGGCCTACTCGAAGTGCTCGCGCGTCGTGGGCGACGTCATGGGCCAGTTTCACCCGCACGGCGACTCGGCCATCTACGACGCCCTCGTGCGTCTCGTGCAGCCGTGGTCGATGCGCTACCCGCTCGCCGCCGGCCAGGGCAACTTCGGGTCGCCCGGCAATGACGGCGCGGCCGCACCTCGGTACACCGAGACCAAGATGGCCGCGCTCGCCATGGAGATGGTGCGCGACATCGAAGAAGACACGGTCGACTTCCAAGACAACTACGACGGCCGAACGCGTGAGCCGAGCATCCTGCCCGCTCGATTCCCCAACTTGCTCGTCAACGGGTCTGTCGGAATCGCGGTCGGCATGGCCACGAACATCCCTCCGCACAACCTGCGCGAGGTGGCCTCGGCGGCCCTGTGGCACCTCGAGAACCCTGACGCCGATCGCGAAAGTCTCCTCGAGGCGATCCTGCAGCGCGTGAAGGGTCCTGACTTTCCGACCGGCGCGCAGATCCTCGGCGTCAAGGGAATCCACGATGCCTATCGCACCGGCCGCGGCTCGATCACGATGCGCGCCGTCGTCACGGTCGAAGAGATTCAGGGGCGCACGTGCCTCGTCATCACCGAGTTGCCCTACCAGGTCAACCCCGACAACCTCGCGATCAAGATCGCCGACCTCGTGAAAGAGGGCAAGCTCGGCGGCATCGCCGACATTCGCGATGAGTCATCGGGCCGCACCGGCCAGCGCCTCGTCATCGTGCTCAAGCGCGACGCGGTCGCGAAGGTCGTGCTCAACAACCTCTACAAGCACACGCAGCTGCAAGACAACTTCGGCGCCAACATGCTCGCGATCGTCGACGGAGTGCCGCGCACCCTGCCGATCGATGGCTTCATCACCTACTGGGTGTCACACCAGATCGAGGTCATCGTTCGGCGCACGGCGTTCCGTCTCGCGAAGGCCGAGGCAGACGCCCACATTCTGCGCGGCTATCTCAAGGCACTGGATGCCCTCGACGAGGTCATCGCCCTGATCCGCCGCTCGCAGACGACCGAAGAGGCTCGCGATGGCCTGATGCAGTTGCTCGACGTCGACGAGCTGCAGGCGACGGCGATCCTCAACCTGCAGCTGCGCCGCCTCGCGGCCCTCGAACGGCAGAAGATTCAGGATCAGGCTGAAGAGCTCGAGCGTCTCATCGCCGACTACCAGGCGATTCTCGCGAGCCCCGAGCGGCAGCGCACCATTGTGAGCGACGAACTCACTGAAATCGTCGACCGCTACGGAGACGACCGTCGCACCGAGATTATGTTCGGCTTCGACGGCGACATGAGCGTCGAAGACCTGATTCCCGAAGAAGAGATGGTCGTGACCGTCACGCGCGGTGGCTACATCAAGCGCACCCGCAGCGACAACTACCGTTCGCAGCATCGCGGTGGCAAGGGCGTCAAGGGTGCGCAGCTGCGGGCTGATGATGTGGTCGAGCACTTCTTCGTCACGACGACGCACCACTGGTTGCTGTTCTTCACGACCACCGGACGGGTCTATCGCTTGAAGACCTATGAGATACAAGAAGCTGGCCGCGACGCAAAGGGCCAGCATGTCGCGAACCTGCTCGCCTTGCAGCCGGGAGAAGAGATCGCGCAGATTCTCGACATCCGCGACTACTCGGTCGCGCAGCACCTCGTGCTCGCCACCCGACGCGGCCTGGCGAAGAAGACCGCGCTCACCGAGTACGACACGAATCGCACGGGCGGAATCATCGCGATCAACCTGCGCGACGGCGACCAGCTCGTCTCAGCAATGCTGGCCGACGAATCCGACGACATCTTGCTCGTCTCCCGCCTCGGCATGTCGTTGCGCTTCACCGCCAACGACTCGGCCCTGCGCCCCATGGGCCGATCCACCTCGGGCGTCACCGGAATGAAGTTTCGCGCGGGCGACGAACTGCTGTCGGCCTCAGTCGTCGGTGATCGCGGCTACGTTTTCGTCGTCACTGAAGGCGGATACGCCAAGCGCACCGATGTCGATCAATACCGAGTGCAGCAGCGCGGTGGTCTGGGCATCAAGGTCGCCAAGCTCAGCGACGATCGCGGTGCTCTCGCTGGCGGGCTCATCGTCGCCGATGACGACGAGGTGCTCGTGGTGATGCAAAACGGCAAGGTGGTACGCTCCTCGGTGGCCGAGGTGCCCGCCAAGGGCCGCGACACCATGGGGGTCGTGTTCGCCCGGCCAGACGACGACGACCGCATCATCGCGATCGCCCGCAACAGCGAACGCAACCTGGTAGACCCAGACGCCGAGCTCGCTGAAGCCGAACCGACAGAAGATACCGCCGAGGCCGCACCTGAGGTCGAGGTCGGAAAGGACGAGAACGAGTGAGTACAGTCGCCGAGAAGCTGCAGCGCAAATCGCAGCGGCAGGCCCCCACCAAGCAGGTGCGCCTCAAGCTCGTCTACATCGACTTCTGGTCGGCGGTGAAGCTGTCGTTCCTCGTCGCCATCTGCGGCGCGGTGCTACTGCTCGTGGCGACGCTGTTCGTGTGGATCGTGCTGAACTCGATCGGCGTCATTCAAGACGTCGACGCCCTGTTCGCCGACATCAGCGGCGACGAGGCGACGAGCCTCGCGGCGATCTTCTCGCTCGGTCAGGTGATGTTCTTCGCGAGCATCGTGGCTGTGCTCAACGTCGTCGGCGGCACGGCCATCGGCGCCATCAGCACGTTGCTCTACAACCTCAGCGTGCGACTCACCGGTGGTCTGCTGGTGGGCTTCACGAACAACTGAGTCTGCGCCTCGACCCGATTGGGAGAGGCTCGCCGGGTGCGGTACAGTCGAACCCGGTCTCACGGGGATATAGCTCAGGCGGTTAGAGCGCTTCGCTGATAACGAAGAGGTCCGAGGTTCAAGTCCTCGTATCCCCACGTGCTTGTGATCGCGCCGCCGCTTCTGCGGCGCGATTCCGCTTCCGAGTCACGAGCGCGGTCGCGACGCTTCGCGTCTCGTGGCCGAGCAACTCGCGGGTGAGACCGAGCGAGTGACGAGGTTGTGCGGGCGTGATTCGGCGCAACGGGGTCGGTACAATTGAAGATCAGCACGGGGCCTTAGCTCAATTGGTAGAGCGCCTGCTTTGCAAGCAGGAGGTCAGGAGTTCGATTCTCCTAGGCTCCACTCCCCTGTTGCTCTGATCGCGCCGCCGCTCCTGCGGCGCGATGCCGCTTCCGCGAGACGAGCGTGGTCGTCTCGCTTCGCGTCGCGACCAGTGGATGCTCGGATCTGCTCCTGCGGCGCGATGCCGCTTCCGCTGCACAGGTGCTGAGCAGGGTGGGCTGGCAGACTGGAGCTGAGCTCGAGAGCGAGCCCCGGACGAGGAATCCCGTACCCGGACAGCGACAAGACGGGTCAGAAAGTTGACCTCGTGTCGTGGATCATTCTGCTCGCGTCAGGTGTTCTCGAAGCCGTCTGGGCAACAGCCCTGGGAGCATCCAAGGGCTTCACGAAGCTCGTGCCGTCGATCGTGTTTCTCGTCGCCCTCGCGCTCAGCATGGGCGGACTCGCGTTCGCGATGCGCGAGATACCGACAGGAACGGCCTACGCGGTGTGGGTCGGCGTCGGCGCCGGACTCACGATCGTGTGGGCGATGATCACGGGCACCGAAGCAGCCTCGGTCGTGAAGCTGTTGCTGGTGCTCGGCATCGTCGCATGCGTCATCGCGCTCAAGTTGGTGAGCGACGCCGAGCTGTAGCCTTCGAGGTCAGCGACTCTAGCTGGCGGTGACAGCGTCGACCGCGTCGCTCTCGTCGACCCAGAGGTCGTCGTCGGCGCGCAGCGTCTGCCAGGCGGCATACGCGATCGCGGCCGTCGCGACAACACCGAGTCCGATGAGGATGTAGGTGCCGGGGCCGCGCTGCGGCTTGACCTCGATGAGGCCGACCTTCTGGCCTGCCTTGGTCGCGAACTCGCGCCCGGTCGACGAGACCGCCTTCAGAGCATCCCGAATGCGCTTGTCGCGGGCGACGTCGAGAACGGCAATGGCCGACCCGATGGCTCCGGTGACGGCGGGGATCACGTCATCGACGAACTTGTCGCGCGTGGCGCTCGCGGCGTGCTTCACCGAACCGACGCCCGCTTCGACCGTCGGGACGACCTTCTTCTCGTAGGTCTTGCGCACCTGGGGAGCAACATCGTCGCGGGCGACGCTCGCCGCTTGCCGGCTGGCTTCCCGCAGGATGCTCGCTGCGTGCTCGAGAACCTCGCGCTGCTCGTCCCACACGCCTTCGGCGCCTCGGCGCAGCTTCTTGATCTCGCGACGGCGCTTGCGTGATAGTTCCATGACGTCCTCCCCTGGTCGACAGTTGGCGACTCCTCCATCCTGGCACTGATGGGCGGAGCACCCAACAGCCGCATACCGAATGCTCAGGAAGGGGCCAGCGCGCCCCATGCCAGAATGAACACCATGACGATCCACACCGCTGTTGCGACCATTCACACCAACCACGGCGACATCGTCGTCAACCTCTTCGGCAACCACGCGCCCAAGACGGTCGATAACTTCGTCGGCCTGGCGACGGGGACGAAAGAGTGGAAGAACCCGGCGACGGGTGAGACCACCAACGCTCCGCTCTATAACGGTGTCATCTTCCACCGCATCATCACAGACTTCATGTTGCAGGGCGGCGATCCGCTCGGTCAGGGCACAGGCGGCCCCGGGTATGAGTTCGACGACGAGATCCACCCCGAGTTGCAGTTCACCGAGCCCTACCTGCTCGCGATGGCGAACGCCGGCAAGCGCATGGGCAAGGGCACGAACGGCTCGCAGTTCTTCATCACGACCAAGCCGACCACGTGGCTGAACGGCAACCACACCATCTTCGGAGTCGTTGCCGACGAGGCGTCGCGTGCGGTCGTCGACGCGATCGAAGCAGTGCCGACGAACGCGAACGACAAGCCGCTCACCGACGTGGTCATTTCGACCATCGAGGTCGTCGAGGTCGCGTGACCGACCCGGCCGGGGGCGTACCTCGCGCCGGCTCGGACGCCGACGTCTGCTACCGGCATCCTGCACGCCGCAGCTTTGTGCTGTGCCAACGGTGCGGGCGCACGGTGTGCCCCGAGTGCCAGATACCGGCTCCCGTCGGGGTGCATTGCCCCGAGTGCGTGGCGAGCGCTCGCGCCGCGCAGCCGCGACGACCTTCGGCTCTTCAGCGCGCCTTCCGGCCCGGCAGCCGTGTTCCCGTTGTCAGCTACAGCATCCTTGCGGTGACCCTCGCGGTCTTTGTTCTGCAGCTGATCACGCAGGGAGCGGTGACCAACGCGCTCGCCTACTATCCGCCGCTGACGCCCTCAGAACCGTGGCGCATGCTGACCGTCTCGCTTGTTCACAGTGATCGGTCGTTCTTCCACATCTTGTTCAACATGTACTCACTGTTCGTGCTCGGACCCCTTCTCGAGTCGCTCATTGGGCGGGCTCGTTTCGGCGCAATCTACGTTCTCTCGACCCTCGGCGGTTCGGTCGCGGTGCTCTGGCTCGCACCGCTCAGCGCGGTGGTGGGGGCATCCGGAGCAATCTTCGGTCTGCTCGGAGCGTTCTTCGTGATTCAGCGGCGTCTCGGCGGCACGAGCATCCAACTCGTCGTGATCATTGCGATCAACCTAGGGCTGGGCTTTGTCGTGCCAGGCATCTCGTGGCAGGCCCACGTCGGCGGTCTGCTCGTCGGTGCGGCCTGCGCCGCCGTCATGCTGCGCACCCGCCGGGAGGATCAGCAACGACGGCAGGCGCTGCTCATTGCATCGATCGCCGGGGTACTGGTTCTCGCAACGATTGCGCGCTTCACCCTGCTCTAGCGAGAGCGTTCGACAGAGTTATCCACAGGCCACTCCACAGTGGGGATAATCACATCGATGTAGTTCTTGAGAAATACCCGGTCAGCGCCAGCGGGTCGTCATCAAGAAGCCGATGAACATGATGCCGAAGCCCACCATGATGTTCCACGGGCCCAGACTCGGAACCGGCCACGAGGCCTGACTCACGTAGTAGACGAGAATCCAGATCAGACCGATGAGCATGAAACCGAACATGACGGGCTTGAACCAGACGGGGTTCGGGGCGTCGTTGCCACGGGGGGTCTCAGGGTTCTCGGCGTTGCGCGCAGTTGACCGTGCCATGCACAGAAGTCTAGCCCGCCCGACTACACAGCACCTGCGCCTACAATGGGCGCGTGATCGAGAACGACCGGCCCGCTGACGGTCTTTCACCTGACGCGCCTGACGGCCCGGAGGTGGAAGGCGACTCGAGTGTGCCGTCACTCTCTGATGAACTCCCCACCCCGGCTACGCGCCGGGAGGCCCGCGAACGCTCGGAGGCCACGTCGGCCCGGTCGGCCGCCAAGCGTTCGTCAGACACCCGTTCGACGAACGCCCCCGCCAAGGTCACCGTCGTGGGGGTTCTGGGCGAGTTGCTCATCACGGCCGGTGTCGTGGTGATGTTGTTTCTCGGCTGGTACATCTGGCTCGACGACATCATCTCGAGCGACGAACAGCAGGCTGCTGCTGTCGAGGTGCAGGAGCAGTTGCAGCAGGAGTGGGAGCGCGCCGATTCCGTGACGGAACGGCCGGTTGTCGACAACGGCGAGCCGGTGGTGGCCGAACCCCCTGCTCCGGGTGAGGTGTTCGCGACGCTTCGGGTGCCACGTTTCGGCGCCGAGTACGTGCGGTCGATTGCCGGCGGCGTCGATCTGGACACGGTCTTGAACAGCCGAACGATCGGGGTCGGTCACTATCCCGACACCCAGATGCCCGGCGAGATGGGTAACTTTGCCGTCGCCGCGCACCGCAATACCTACGGCGGGGCCTTCAGCGACATCAACAAGTTGCGCGTGGGTGATCTGCTCTACGTCGAGACCGCCGATGGCTGGTACGAATATGCGTTCCGGGGCCTGGAATACGTATGGCCTACGTACGTCTCCGTGCTGGAGCCGGTGCCGCGTGAACCCGACGTGGAGGCCACCGACCGCCTTCTGACACTGACGAGTTGCAATCCGCGCTTCTCGTCTGCAGAGCGCATCATCGCCTATGCGGTCATGGAGAACTGGTACCCGCGAGCGGGAGGTCCGCCCGCAGCACTGAGCGGCCTCGTTGAAGCAGCGGGCTAGCGAGAACACGAGACGACCCCCAACATGTATGCAGCTCTGTGGCGAGCACTTCCTGGTCCGGCGTGGGTACGGATACTTCTTCTTGTCGTCGCGACATCCCTGATCGTCGCGGCTTTGGTGGAGTGGGTGTTTCCGTGGGCATCGGTGACCTTGTTGCCGCAAGAGTCGACGATCGACGGTTGATCTGATGCGCGTACTCGTCATCGACAACTACGACAGCTTTGTCTACACGCTCGACGGCTACCTTCAGCAGCTCGGCGCCGAAACGACCGTCGTGCGCAACGATGTTGTCGCCGCTGATGGCGTCGCCGAACTCATCGCCGGTTACGACGCCGTGCTCATCTCGCCGGGGCCGGGAAACCCCGCATCGGCAGGCATATCGATTGATGTCGTGCATGCGGCGATGCGCAGCGATATCCCGTTGCTCGGCGTCTGCCTCGGGCATCAGGCGATCGCCGAAGCGTTCGGCGCCACCGTCACCCATGCCGACGAGTTGATGCACGGCAAGACGTCGATGATCGAACACGATCAGAGCGAATTCTTCGACGGAGTGCCTCAGTCTTTTCGCGCGACGAGGTATCACAGCCTCGCCATTGTCGACGGCACGGTACCTGCCGAGCTGGTCGTGACCGCGCGCACCGAGGGCGGCGTAATCATGGGGGTTCGGCATCGGGATGCGAGGGTGCACGGCGTGCAGTTCCACCCCGAGTCGGTGCTCACCGAAGGTGGTTACCGCATGCTCGGCAACTGGCTCGCCGAAGCGGGAATGCCCAGCGCCCGTGAGACTGCCGTGGGGCTGAGCCCGCTCGTCGCGCTGACTCCGCACGCCTGACTCGTGCGTCGGGGCTGAACTAGCCTCCGTCGCCAGGCTGGCCGCTGCAGTAGCGCAGGGTCACGTCTGAGCCCTGCGGCTGATCGCCGGGCGCAAGTGATTGCGCCGTGACTGCCTGGCCTGTGCACCCGCCGTCGCCCTCCACCGACACGATCAACCCGATCGACGTGAGCTGCGACGACGCCTCACCGACCTGCAGTGTTCGCACGTCGGGTACTCGCACAAGTCCCGTTGAGACGACGACGTTGACGGTGTCGCCTGCGCGCAGTTCGGCACCGGCATCAGGGTCTGAGCGGATCACGACATCTTTCGCCACCGATGACGAGTTCTCGGCAGCGACTGTGCCGAGCACGAGCCCGCGAGCCTCGAGAGCCTCTTGCGCCTCGGCCAGGGTCAGCAGGGCGATGCTGGGAACATTGATGCGCTCTGGACCTGACGAGACCAGCACCTCGATGACCTGGCCGGGTGACACCGTGATGCCGGCGGGCGGGTCGGTGCTGATGATCTGGCCCTCGGGAATGGTGGGATCGGTGATCGTGGAGGGTTGCGGCTGAAGCTCGGCATCGAGAAGAATCTGGCCGCCTTCTTCGTAGGGCAACCCGACCACGTCGGGAACAGCGACAGCGACAGAGCCGATCAGCGGCGTGCGCTCGAGCGTGAAAGCCCAGAACAGCACGGCGGCCACGACGGCGGCCATGACGACGATGCCCGCCCAGATCCAGGCGACAGGAGGTCGAGACTGAGTTCTACTGCGACGCTCGTCGTCGTCGTCGACGCTGAGCTGGCGCATGGCGGCTTCGGTGTTGGCCGTGGCTGCGGGGTCGATGCCGAAGAGCGTCGACGTGAAATCGCCGCCGGCCACTGGTCGCACCGGCAGAGACTGGCCCGCCGCCGCCGCCGTGACATCGGCGCGGAACTCGCTCGCCGTCTGAAAACGCGCAAAACGATCTTTTGCGAGCGCGTGAAGCACGACGGCATCCATGGCGACCGGAACCTGAGGAGCGAACGAGCTCGGCGCCGCTGGGGTCTCACTGACGTGCTGATAGGCGACGGCGACGGCTGACTCGGCCTGAAAGAGCGGACGACCAGTGAGCATTTCAAAGAGCACGACGCCGGTGGCGTAGAGGTCGGTGCGAGCATCCACCGTCTCACCACGGGCCTGCTCCGGCGAGAAGTACTGCGCGGTGCCGAGAATGGAGCTCGTCTGCGCGACTGTCGCTGCCGAGTCAGAGATGGCGCGTGCGATGCCGAAGTCCATGACCTTGACCTGGCCGGTCGGAGTGATCATCACGTTGCCGGGTTTGATGTCGCGGTGCACCACACCCGCGCGGTGCGAGTATTCGAGCGCGGTCAGAATTCCTTCGGCGATGCGCGCGGCTTCAGACACGGGCAACGGACCGTCGTCGATGAGATCGCGCAGCAGGCGGCCCTCGACGTGCTCCATGACGATGAACGGCACCACCGATTCGCCACCAGCGGCGTCAGGCACGATCTCTTCGCCGGCGTCAAAGACACGGACGATCGTGGGATGCGCCATGCGCGCTGCGGCCTGAGCCTCGTGTCGAAACCGCGTGCGGAACACGGGGTCGTTGGCGAGACTCGACTTGAGCAGCTTGACCGCGACCTTGCGCCCGAGCTTTGCATCGGTGGCCAGGTGCACGTCGGACATGCCGCCGCGGCCGATGAGCGGACCGAGCTCGTAGCGCCCCGCGATCACGCGTGCACTCTGTGCGACCTCGTCCATCGCCCCCTCGGCTCTCCTGATCGTGCGGAATCACTGACTGCCAGTGTAGGCGGTCGAGGTGTGCTCGACTCAGCAGGGACGAAAGGAAGGCTACTCTTCGGGCGCGGGTTCGATGGTGATCGCGAGCTCATTCGACCGTTGCGACTGCAGCGACCCGCACTGTGCGACGTAGGTGACTCGTAGTTGGCCACTGGCAGCCAGAGTGACGGTCAACTGAGTGGCTGACGAGGGCAGCGGGTTCGATTGCGCCGGGGAGCCGCCGACAATCGTGAAGTTGTACCCAGAGTGCGAGAACCCGGCCGGGCAACCGTTGTATGTCGGCCAGTTCAAGACAACATTGCTCCCGCCGACGTAGGGCCCTGACCCCGGGTCAATAGCGAGGTTTGCCGGTTGCGGGGGCGTGGGGATCGGCGCGTAGAAGAACACCGTGATGACGGCGTCGCGCTGCACGAGACCGCTGCGAGGGTTGATCTGGTACGACCGCCCCTGTTCGGCCGCGCTGGGCGCGATGTTTCCTTCGACCGGGTCGAGACGCAGGCCGAGGTCGGCAACTTTCGCCTCGATGGCGGCGCGCGTTCGGCCGAGCCACTCTGATTCGACGATTTGCACGGTGTCGATGGTCGGTTCGGGAGACGGGGTGTCGTCAGGAGTCGGCATCGCGCTGGGAGTGTCGGTCGGTTCGGGCGCGGGCGGGCTCGGTTGAGCGAACACTGCGATGAGCGCGCCGATAAGGAGCACGATCAGGATGCCGACGAGGGCGACGAGCGGCCAGGTCCACGCGCTCCGACGTGTCTCCGTGGGCGCGGTCGGAGGTTCGCCCATGCTCGGAAGCACACGGGTCGACTCGTCGTTGCCCACGGGAGGCATGACGCGTGTCGCCGCTGTCGCCGCATCGCCTGAGGCGACAGCGGGCACGATTGCTGCCGCAGCACCGACATCGCCCCGACGAAGGGCCTCGGCTGCGCGTGCGAAGAGTTGCGCCGATGCCGGACGGGCGGCGGGCTTCTTGGCGATCGCGGCGAACACGAGGTTGCGCACGGGCTCGGCGACCGTGACCGGAAGCTCAGGAGGAGCCTCGTTGATCTGCGCCATCGCGATGGCGACTTGCGACTCACCCGTGAACGGGCGACGGCCGGCGAGCGCTTCGTAGGCGACGATTCCGAGCGAGTAGACGTCGGTCGATGGCGACGCTGGATGCCCGCTCGCCTGCTCGGGAGACAGGTACTGCACCGTTCCCATGACCTGACCCGTCGCGGTCAGGGGCACCTGGTCGGCGATGCGTGCGATACCGAAGTCGGTGATCTTCACTCTTCGGTCGGGGGTGATGAGCAGGTTGCCCGGCTTGATGTCGCGGTGCACGAGGCCTGCCTGGTGCGCGGCGTGCAGGGCGGATGCGGTTTGCGCAATGATGTCGAGCACTTGGTCGGCGGGCAGCACGCGCTCGCGTTCAAGAATCGTCGAGAGCGCCTCGCCCGGCACGAGCTCCATGACGAGGAAGGCGCTGCCCTCTTCTTCGCCATAGTCGTAGACGTTGGCGATGCCCTCGTGGTTGACG
>JBBQKE010000024.1:0-11615 GCA_038326585.1 Actinomycetales bacterium
TCATGGTGGTCGGCGGGCTGCTCGGCTTTCTCGTCGTGCTCATCGTCACGCCGCTCTTTCCGGTCGACCCGCTCGTCGGCCTGCCCGCGCTCGTCGGCTACTTCTCGCTCTACGGCGTCACCGCAGGGGTTGTGCTCGGCGCGATCGTCGGCATCCTGCTCGACCGACGCTCGCAGAAGCGCGCTCGCACCCTCGACGCCGAGCGCGAAGTCGTCGAGCCCGCGCCGCTCGAAGGCGAGCTCGAGAACTAGGCCGATCAGCTCAGCTGGTTGCGCTCGACCCAGCTGAGGTACTCCGGCGTCACGGTGCCGGTGACGTAGTCGCCCGTGAAGCAGCTCATCTCGAGCTCAGTGATGTCGCTGCCCTCGATGATCGCGGCCTGCATGTCGGCGACCTCCTGATAGATCAAGTAGTCGCTGCCGAGCTCGGTATTCATCTCGGGGATGGTGCGGCCGTGCGCCACGAGCTCGGTGCGCGTGGGCATGTTGATGCCGTAGACGTGCGGGTAGCGCACGGGCGGCGCGGCCGAGGTGAAGGTCACCTTGTTGGCCCCTGCCGCGCGGGCCATCTCGACGATCTCTTTCGAGGTCGTGCCGCGCACGATCGAGTCGTCGACGATGAGGATGTTCTTGCCCGCGAACTCGCTCGACATCGCGTTGAGCTTCTGCTTGACGCTCTTCTTGCGCTCGGCCTGCCCGGGCATGATGAAGGTGCGGCCGATGTAGCGGTTCTTGTAGAAGCCCTCGCGGTATTCGATGCCGAGCTTCTGGGCGACCTGCATCGCGGCGGGGCGCGACGAGTCGGGAATCGGCATGACGACGTCGATGTCGCCTCGCGGGGTGTAGCGGGCGATGGTGTCGGCCAGGCGCTCGCCGAGGCGCAGTCGAGCCTCATAGACCGAGATGCCGTTCATGATCGAGTCGGGGCGCGCGAGATAGACGTACTCGAACGAGCAGGGGATCAGGCTAGGGTTCGCGGCGCACTGCTTCGACACCATCTCGCCCGAGCTCGTGATGAACACGGCCTCGCCAGGCGCAAGATCGCGCACGATCTCGTAGCCGCCGGCCTCGAGCACGAGCGACTCGCTCGCGACCGCCCACTCGTCGCCCGTGAGCCCCGTCGTGCGGTGGCCGAGCACGAGCGGTCGAATGCCGAAGGGGTCGCGAAACGCCAGCAGCCCGTGCCCCGCGATGAGCGCGATCGCGGCGTACGAGCCTTCGACGCGCTCGTGCAGGCGGCTGATCGCGGCGAAGACCTGGTCGGGGTCGAGATCTGACCCGGTCACCTGGGCCTGCAACTCGTGCGCGAGCACATTGACGAGAAGCTCGGTGTCGCTGTTGGTGTTGAGGTGGCGGCGGTCGACATCGAACAGTTCGCGCGTGAGCTCGCGCGTGTTCGTCAGGTTGCCGTTGTGCACGAGGATGATGCCGTAGGGCGCGTTCACATAGAACGGCTGCGCCTCTTCTTCACTGGATGCTGAACCGCGTGTGGCATACCGAACGTGCCCCAGGCCCATGGTGCCCAGCAGGCTGCGCATGTCGCGCGTGCGGTAGGCCTCGCGCACCTGCCCTTTGGCCTTGGCCATGTGCAGCACGCGACCCTCAGCGGTCGCGATGCCGGTGGAGTCTTGCCCGCGGTGCTGCAGCAGGGCGAGGGCGTCGTACACCTGCTGATTGACCGGACTCGACGAGACGATGCCGACGATGCCGCACATGCGGGGCGTGCTCCAGACCGTAAGGTTGACGGTGACGCAGGCCAGTCTGTCAGACCGCGGAACGGATGAACGAATGACGAATTCTTATGCCGCCGCCGGCGTCGACACCGCCGCGGGCGACCGTGCCGTTGAGCTCATGAAGGCGTCGGTCGCGGCCACCCACGGGGCCGAGGTTCTCGGCGGCGTCGGAGGGTTCGCCGGGCTGTGGGATGCCAGCGCTTTGCGCGACTATCGCCGCCCGCTTCTGGCCTCCAGCACCGACGGCGTCGGCACGAAGGTGGCGATCGCGCAGACCCTCGACATCCACGACACGATCGGGCAAGACCTCGTGGCGATGGTCGTCGACGACATCGTCGTCGTGGGCGCGAAACCACTCTTTATGACCGACTACATCGCGTGCGGCAAGGTTCACCCGCAGCGCATCGCCGACATCGTGCGGGGCATCGCTGAGGCCTGCGCGGCCACGGGCACGGCGCTCGTCGGGGGCGAGACGGCCGAGCATCCGGGCCTGCTGGGCCCCGACGACTATGACGTCGCGGGCGCCGCGGTCGGCGTCGTCGAAGCTGATGACCTGCTCGGCCCTGAGCGCGTGCAGAACGGCGACGTGGTCATCGCGATGGCGAGCTCGGGCCTGCACTCGAACGGCTTCTCGCTCGTGCGGCACATCCTCGTCTCGAAGGGCATCGGCTATCACGACGAGCTGCCCGAGTTCGGCGGCGTCGTCGGCCAGACGCTGCTGACCCCGACCGCGCTCTACACCGCGCCACTGCTTGACGTGCTCGCCGAGCTGCCCGGTGCCGTGCACGCCCTCAGCCACGTCACGGGCGGCGGCATCGCCGCGAACCTCGCCCGCGTGCTGCCCGTCGGCAGCTGGGTCGAGCTCGACCGCGGCTCGTGGAGCCCGCCCGCCGTCTTCCGCGTGCTCACCGATCTCGCGGGCGACTCCCTCGAATCGACCGAGGGCACGTGGAATCTCGGTATCGGGATGCTCGCCGTGGTTGCCCACGACAGCGCGAGCTCGGTCATCCGCTCGCTCGAGAGTCGTCGCGTGCCCGCGTGGGTCGCCGGCCGCGTCTCGACAACCGCGCACGACCTGGCCGGGTTCGAGCAGGGCGCGAAGGGTGTGAACGGCGGAGCCGTGAAGCTCGTCGGCTCGTTCGCGAAGTAGGCGAAGCGATCAGAGCGGCGCCAACTGAGCAGAGCGGCGCGAGCTAGCGCGGCGCGAGCACGGTCACCCCATTCGCGCGACAGGCGTCGGCAAGGCGATCGACATAGGTCACGACGGCCTCGAGATCGTCACCGAGACTCAGGGCCGCTGCGAGATGCAGGGCATCGAGTGCGCGCAGGATGCTCGGTTCGAGCCGGCCCGCCGATTCGAAGGTCTCGGTCGTCACAGGAATCAATGTGAGTGACTCGAGCACCTCACGCGCCGCGAGCGCACGGTCCGGAGCACCGCGTCGAACGGCGCGAACGAGCTCCGTACGGGTGAGGTCGCTGGTGACACGGTCGCTCGTTGATGAGCGCACGGCCACGCGCAAGGCGGCCGTCTCGGGTTCTGCGACGACCAGCTTCAGGAGTGCCGACGTGTCGAAGTACAGCGCCATGACTCAGTAGCGCTCGGCGTCGCGAATGTCAGCGAGCACCGTTGTCAGTGCCGGCCCCTCGGCTGGAGCGGCAAGCGACGCGAGGTCGCGGCGCGCGGGGCGCGCGGTGCCGTTGGCGAGCATGCGTTGCAGTGGTGACGTGGCGATCGGGGTGAGTTGCGCCACAGGACGACCTCGATCTGTGATCGTCACCGTCTCGCCCGCGGCCGCTTCAGCAACAACCGCAGACGCATTCTGTTTGAGCGCCCGAATACCCACTTCTGCCATGTGCTTCATTGTAGAACAATGCCCGGCGGGTCACCAGGGCATGGGGACGATGGCCCTCAATGTGCATGGGCTGAGATCGCCCGCGGGTGTGGACGAGCGCTCGATTGACGTGCGGACTGAATCGAGAGTGTCGGCGATGCCGCACAAGCGATCAGGCGGTCTGGGCCGTCGGGCTCGCGTCGTCGTCTTCGTCGGCCTCGTCTTCGTCGTCGACCAGGTCAGCCCACTTGTCGACGTATTCGTTCTCGTGCGTCGCGGCGGCGAGCTCGCGTTCGAGCGCGGTGAGGTTGGTGTCGGGGGTGTAGTACTTGAGTTCCCGCGCCACCTTGGTGTGCTTTGCCTTCTGTCGGCCGCGCCCCATGCGTGACCCCCTCACAGTGTGTAGTCGGGTGAGACCGGGTGAACCCCAGAATGCCGAGTAGGGATGGTGAAAAACTGTGGCGAAGTTTAGCACGCACGCCCCTCTCGCCCACTCGCGCACCCGGCTGGCGCTGTGCGCAGAACGGGTAACCTTGGCCGCGTGACTGACCCAGACCTGACCACCTCGTGCGTGGTCATCGGGGCGGGTCAAGCCGGACTATCTGTCGCTTTCTACCTGCGCCGCCTCGGCCTCGAACCGGGGCAAGAGTTCGTGTTACTCGACCGCGGGCCGGGCACGGGCGGCGCCTGGCAGTTTCGCTGGGAAGCCCTGCGGCTCGGCTCCGCGCACCGCGTCAACGACCTGCCCGGCATGGATGAGCTGGGCCTGAGTTTCACGACCGCCGACCACCATGCTCCCGCTCGCGAGGTCGTCGCCGACTACTACCAGCGCTATGAAGAGCACTTCGGCCTGCAGGTCGTGCGGCCCGCCGCCGTCACGCACGTGAGCGACCTCGGCCGCGACCTGCTCGTGCGCTTCACGACCGAGAACGGCCCGCTCGAGCTCGGCGCCTCGACGGTTGTGAACGCGACCGGCACCTGGGGCTCGCCCTTCGTGCCCTGGTACCCCGGTCGCGACACCTTCGCTGGCCGCCAGGTGCACACCAACGACTACGTCGCGGCAGAAGAGTTCGCGGGCCAGAACGTTGTCGTGGTCGGCGCCGGCACGAGCGCCATCGGCTTCATCCTCGAGCTCGAGCAGCACGCCGCCAGCATCTCGTGGGCCACGCGCCGCCCGCCGGAGTTTCTCGACGAGGTCGAGCTCAATCTCGAGGCGGCCGAGCAGGCAGTCGCCCTGCAAGACGACGCGGCCCGGGCCGGCCGCGCGTTGCCGAGCATCGTCTCGGGCACCGGTGTGCCGCGCACCCGTCGCATCCAGGCCGCTCTCGATCGGGGCGTTCTCGAGTTCAAGCCGATGTTCACCACCATCGAACCGGATGCTGTGGTCTGGGCCGACGGAACCCGCGAGCCCGCCGACGCCATCATTTGGGCCACAGGCTTTCGCCCCGAGTTGCGGCACCTTGCTCCGCTCAAGCTGCGCGAGAAGGAGGGCGGCGTCGCCGTGTTGAGCCACCACTCAGAGCGTGACCCGCGCATCTTCTTCGCGGGCTACGGCCCCGCGGCGTCGACGATCGGCGCCAATCGCGCGGGGCGCAACATCGCGCGCCAGGTCGTCGCGACCCTCAGCAAGATGGGCAGATAGCGACGTGGTTCGATGATGATCGATCCTCTCCCGATCGTGTTGCTCACGGCCGCAGTGCTGGGCGTGCTGTTGCTCGTGCTCGCGATCATCGCGATCGTCGTGCTGCTGCCGCCGGTGCGCCGCGCGATGCGCGAGCGCGCGAAAGACGCCGAGGCTTCGGAGCCCAAGGCTTCGGAGCCCGACGCGTCAGAGACCGACGTCGACGGTTCGGTCGCCGACTCGCAGGCCGCGAGCAGCGACGGAGCCGAGCCCGAGCAACGGTGACGCGGTGATCGTGCCGGCAGCAGCATCCGGAACCAGTCCGAGAGCCGCCGTGAGCACGGCGACCGAGGCGGCCGCCGACCAGGCCTGCGGGCGGCACGCGGCCGGGTAGGGCACGGGCCGCGTGACCTCGTCGGCGGGGTCGCCCGAGTGCAGTTCGGGCATGCGGTAGTCGAAGCCCTCGGCGGCGCGCAGCAGACCACGGGCGAGCGAGGAGGCAACCGCGTCGTGGCCGTCGCGTGCGAGGCCGAGCACGGCGATGGCGGTGTCGTGGGTCCAGACCGAGCCGCCGTGGTAGCTGAGTGGCCAGTATCCGGTCGAGTCGGTCGACATCGTGCGCAGGCCGTAGCCTGAGTCGAGCTCGGGCGAGCCGAGGCGCGCGGCGACGAGAGCCGACTGCTCGGCGTCGAGCAGGCCGGTGCCGAGCAGGTGGCCGAGGTTGCTGGTGACGGTGTCGACGGGCCGCTTCTGCGCGTCGAGCGCGATCGCCGGGTACGGGCCGAGGTCGCCGCAGCGCTCGGGGTCGGTGATCCAGAACTTCGCGTGAAAAGCCGTGCGCAGCCGAGCGGCCCAGGCGCGCCATTCCTCGGCGCCGGGGCGGCCGAAAGCGTCGAGCAGCGCGGCACCCTCCATGGCGGCCTCGTAGGCATAGGCCTGCACTTCGCACAGCGCGATCGGCCCGTCGGCAAGCGAGCCGTCACGCCACTGCACGCTGTCGCCCGAGTCTTTCCATCCCTGGTTCGCGAGGCCGTGACCGCTGCGGTCGATGTATTCGAGCAGGCCATCGCCGTCGGCGTCGGCGTCGTCGCGCATCCAGCCGAGCGCCGCTTCGAGGTGCGGCAGCAGCGCGCGCACGTCGTCGTCGGGCAGGCCCCACTTCCAGGCGTCGTGCAACAGGCAGACGAACAGCGGCGTCGCGTCGACGGTGCCGTAGTAGAGCGGAGGCAGCGTGATGTCGTCGTCGATCACGAGCGCCTCACGACGCAACTCGTGCATGATCTTGCCGGGCTCTTCGGCCGCCTCGGGGCGATGGCGCGTGCCCTGCAGCCCCGCGAGTACGCGCAGCGTGCTGCCTGCCAGGTCGGTGCCGAGCGGCAGCATCATGCGCGCCGCCCACAGCGAGTCGCGCCCAAAGAGCGTGAAGAACCACGGTGCGCCAGCGGCGAGAAACGTCTCTTCGGGATGCTGCGCCGTGGTCATGCGCAGCGCGTCGAGATCATCGAGCGCGCGGTCAACCCAGCGACTCAGCCGCTGGTCGCCCGCCTGCACCTCGGGGCGGCTCCAGGGCGCGGGCCGCGCGTCGCCGCGCACGGCGCCGATCGCGTCGTCGGCGTCGAGACGCCACGACACGCTCGTCGAGCTGCCCGGCGGCACCGTGAGCTCGGTCATGAGGCGGATGCCCGTGGCCGTGAGCTCGACGCCCAAGTCACTCGAGCTCACTCGTGCCGACACACTCTGGCCGTTCCAGCTCGCGCCCGAGTCGTCGAGGGTCACGACGGGGGCCGCGCCGACGGCGTGGCCGAGCTTGACCGACTCCATACTTGTGGCGTCGAGGTCGAGCTCGATCGCCACGAGTGCTGTGAGGCTGTACTCGTGGCGGTTGCGCACGGTGACGGTGTCGAGCAGCCCTCGCGCATCGGCCACCCGCTCGAGCGTCAACCGCACTTCGGGGTCGGGGGTGCGGTCGTCGAGGTGGCGCAAGAGCGACTCGACCCGAACGGAGTCAGCGCTCGTGACGCCGGTCGACAGGTGCTCGGCATCCCGATCACCAATGCGCATTCGTAGGCCGCGAACCAGGCGCACATCGCTCACGTACACGCCGTGAATGGCTGCGCCGCCCATGATTCCGGTCGGCGACGACCAGGCTTGCGTGGGAGCCCGCAGCACGACGAGTTCGTCGTTGAGCAGCGGTTGCAGCGATGCGGTCACGGTGGTCAGCCTCCAGGCCTGGTCGAGGGTTTCGACGCCGAAGGGGTTGACACCAGCGTCTGACATCGGCAACACTACCGAATAATTTGATCGATCAAAATGGATCGTTCGAATTTGGCGCTGAGATGACTCGGCGGGCGTGCAGACCACCAAAGGAGGCGGACGATGGCGAAGATGCCGACCGTCGATGACGTCGCCGAAGCCGCCCAGGTGTCACGCCAGACCGTCTCGAACGTCATCAATTCGCCGAGCATCGTGCGCGAGCAGACACGCGCCCGAGTGCAAGAGGCCATCGACCGGCTCGGCTATCGGCCGCACGCCTCCGCGCGCCGCCTGCGCACCCGCCAGTCGTCCACCATCGGTTTGCGACTCGACCCACTGCGTGACGGCATCTCGGGCGCGGTGCTTGACCGATTCGTGCACAAGCTCGCCGAGCAGGCCGACGAGCGTGACCTGCGGGTCATGATCTTTACCGCCAACGACGCCGATGACGAGCTCGCGCACATCCGCCGCCTGCGCGACGGCAGCGACATCGACGCCTTTATCCTCATCGCCACCTTCCACGGCGACCCCCGCATCGCGTGGCTCATCGAGCACGACGTGCCGTTCGTTTCGTTCGGCCGGCCGTGGGGCTCGTCGCTCGAGGACCCGCGGCATCGCTGGGTCGACGTCGACGGTCGTGCCGGGGTGCGGGATGCGACGGCCCAGCTGCGGGCATCCGGATGCTCTCGCGTCGGCTACATCGGCTGGCCGAGCCCCTCGGGCACGGGTGACGAGCGCCGCGCGGGCTGGGTCGAGGCGAGCGGCCTCGACACTGATGACCTCGTGACCTACCAGGTCGTCACCGAAGACGGCGTCGACCAGGGTGCGGCTTCGGCTCGGCACTTGCTCTCACTGCGCGAGCCCTGCGACGCAATCGTGTGCGCGAGCGACTCGCTCGCCCTGGGGGCATCGATGGCTGCGACCGCCCTGGGGCAACCCGACCTGCCCGTCGTCGGGTTCGACAACACTCCGGTCGCCTCGGCGATCGGGCTCTCGAGCATCGACCAGCCGCTCGACGAGGTCGTCGCGGCCACCCTAACCCTGCTCTTCGGCGACACCGGTGACACGGTTCGCCCGAATCCAGACAGCAACGAGCAGCCGACGAATCGGCTGCTCGTGCCTCGACTTGTCGAACGACGGTCTACCCACCGAGCGTTCGGCGAGACCACCGGTGCCTGAAGCTCCGGCAATCACTCATCGAAAGGAATCATCGTGAGGACATCACAATGGAGCGCCGCTGCTCTCGCAGCGGGGCTCGTCGTCACTCTAGCGGCGTGCTCGTCTGCTGACGACGGTGGCGAGGGAGAAGTTCAGACGGGCCAAGAGCTGACCATGCTCATCGGCTCGAGCGGAGACGCCGAGACGGCCGCTGTGCAGGCAGCTGCCGACGCGTGGGCTGCCGAGACCGGCAACACGGTCGAGGTCATCGCGGCCAACGACCTCGTGCAGCAATTGGGCCAGGGTTTCTCGGGCAACAACCCGCCCGATATCTTCTACATGCCGTGGGACCAGTTCCAGACCTACGCCGCCCAGGGCTTCATCGAGCCCTACGCCGACGAACTCTCAAACGCGGGCGACTTCTTGCCGGCGCTGGCCGAGCAGTTCAGCTACGACGGGCAGTTCTACTGCGCGCCGAAAGACTTCTCGACCCTCGGTCTGCAGATCAACCTCGACGCGTGGGAGGCCGCCGGTCTGACCGACGGCGATATCCCCACCGATTGGGATCAGCTGGCCACCGTCGCGAAGACCCTCACCACGGGTGACCAGGTCGGCCTCTCGATGGGTCGCGAATACACCCGGGTCGGCGTGTTCATGAACCAGGCGGGCGGCTCGATCGTCGATGGCGACACCATCGCCGCCGACAGCGCCGAGAACGCCGACGGCTTGGCGTACTTGCAGGGTCTCATCGCCGATGGCTCGCTCAAGTTCCCGCAAGACCTTGAAGCTGGCTGGGGCGGTGAGGCCTTCGGTCTCGGCAAGGCGGCCATGGTGATCGAAGGTCCGTGGATCAACGGCGCAATGGCCAACGATTTTCCTGACCGTCGCTTCGTCTCGGTAGAGCTGCCCGCTGGCCCCGCCGGCGCGTCAACCTTCGCGTTCAGCAACTGCTGGGGCATGCCGGTCGATTCAGAGACGAAAGACGCCACGCTCGACCTGATCGAGTTCCTCACGAGTGACGAGCAGCAGCTCGCGTTCGCCGAGGCATTCGGTGTGATCCCCTCGACCGAGTCGGGCTCAGCGGCCTACGCCGAGCAGTTCCCCGAGAACTCCGCGTTCGTCGCGGGTGTCGCCTCGGCGACGAGCCCGGTCGCCTTCCAGGGTGCCGCGGCCGCGATCGCCGACTTCAACACGCAGCTCGAGCAGATTGGCAGCGCTGACCCGTCGGCTCTGCTCGGCTCACTGCAGGGCAACCTGCAGGCTGCGTTCGATGAGGCGAACGGATAATCACTGTGCCCAGCACAGCAGCACGGCCTCGTCGCGGCGGCGGAATCCGCCGCGGCGAGGCCCGCTCGGGGTGGCTGTTCATCGCCCCCGCCGTGATCATCACCGCAGTGTTCCTCGTGATCCCTATCGCGCTGGCGTTCTGGGTGAGCCTCAGTGACTGGAACGGCTTCCAGTCACCGCTCAACCCGCGCGTCAACTTCGTTGGGCTCGAGAACTACGCGGCGATCACCGTCGACGAAGGACTCGATCGGCGCAACTTCGGCATCTCGGTGCGCAACAACCTCTATTACGTGTTGCTTGTGGTGCCGCTGCAGACGATCATCTCGTTGCTGCTCGCGGTTCAGGTCAATCGCGCGGCGCTGCGCGGCAAGGGCTTCTTCCGCACGGCGTTCTACTTCCCGTCGGTGACGAGCACCGTCGCCATCGTGATCGTGTTCCAGTTCTTGTTCACAGCATCCGGTGCCGTGAACGCCGTGATCGGAGCCTTCGGCATCGATGGCCCCGACTGGTTCAACGACTCGACCGGCCTCGTGCACGGCGCGCTCACGGCCTTCGGCGTCACCGGACCACCGCCAGCGCTCGCCGAACCCGGTTTTCTCGGCATCTCAGCGTGGGAGTGGCTCGCGGGGCCTTCCGTCGCCATGAGCTCGCTGATCATGCTCGCGATCTTCACCACGTCGGGCACGTTCATGCTGCTCTTCTTGGCTGCGTTGCAGAGCATCGGCGCCGAGATCGACGAAGCCACGCTCATGGATGGCGCGGGCCCGGTGCGCAAGTTCTTCTCGGTCACCGTGCCCATGCTGCGGCCGACGCTGTTCACCGTGCTCACGCTCGGGCTGATCGGCTCGTGGCAGGTCTTTGACCAGATCTACGTTCTCGGCGGAGCCTCTGCGGGCGGAACGATCGCGACACCCGCGTTCCTCGCCTACCGCAGCTCGTTCGTCGATCTCGAGTGGGGGCAGGGTGCGGCGATCGCCTTCATCCTCTTCCTGTTCATCATCGTGCTCACGATCCTGCAGCGCTGGTTCTTGAAAGAGCGCGGCCCGAAGAAGCGCAAGAGCGCTAAGACCGAGGACGCCGCCGCGTCGGCGACGGCCTTCACTGTGGACGGAGGATTGCGATGACCACCACGACTCCTGCGGTCGAGGCCCCGAAGCGGTCGTTCACGCGCCGCAAGAGAATCGGCACGCGCGCTCGCTCGAGCATGCTCGTCGGGTACCTGATTCTCATCGGGCTCGCACTCATCTACATCTATCCGTTCATCATCTCGATCGCCGCCTCGTTCAAGACGGATGCTGAGGCGACGCAGAATGCGCTGAGCCTGATTCCTGACACGGTCACCTTCGCCGCCTACGAGCGACTGTTCGGCGACGTGCCCTTTCCGCAGTGGGCAGGCAACACGCTGCTGATCTCGACGGTCGTAACGGTGGGGCGTGTCTTTTTTGACTCACTTGCCGGCTACGCGCTCTCGCGACTGCACTTCCGCGGTCGCACCGCGGTCTTCGTGGCCTTCATCGCGATCCTGTCGGTGCCGGGCGTCGTGCTGCTGATCCCCCGCTTCTTGATCTTGCAGCAGCTGGGGCTCTACGACACCTACGGGGGCATGATCATCCCGCTGCTGTCGACGGCAGCCGGGGTGTTCATCATGAAGCAGTTCTTTGACTCGATTCCGGTCAGCATCGAAGAGGCTGCGCGCATCGACGGAGCCGGCACGTTCAGGGTCTACTGGACG
>JBBQKE010000025.1:0-11573 GCA_038326585.1 Actinomycetales bacterium
GGTTCTGCAGCCCGGCCGCCTCGAGGAGCAATTGCAGTTGCCGACGCACCTTCTTCTGCCCGACGAATTCTTCGAGACTCTGCGGTCGCAGCGCGCCCTCGAAGGCGAGCTCGGCATCGGATTCAGGACTCGGGCGCAACACGTCGCTCACGAGCGCGCTCCGGCATCGTCGGCGCGGTGGCGTGTCGGTCCGAGGATGCTCAATGCACGCCGCAGCAACACCGGAAGTCCGATCGTTGCTGCGTCGGGCTCGGCGTCGACGACCTGCGTCGCCGCCTCGAACGCGGTGCGCTCGGGCCATCCGAGGCCGGTCAGAGCCGCGACGAGCGACACGGTGGCGGCGGCAGGGGCGCCCGCCTCTCGTGGAGAATCCTGTGCTCCCACGGGAGCCACGAGCTTGCCTGCCAGCGTGACCACAATGAGCTTGGCCGTCTTGGGGCCGATACCGCTCACGGCGCGGAAGGGCACGTCGTCATCGTCGGAGATCGCCCGCGCGATCTGGTCGGGAGTCATCTCACCGAGCACCCCGAGCGCCGACTTCGGACCCACTCCTGACACCGTGCGCAACAGCTCGAACAACCCCAGCTCGACCTCATCAGCGAACCCGAACAGGCTCATGTCGTCTTCGCGCACCACGAGCGCGGTGTGCACCTGCACGGTGTCGCCGATATGCAGTTCGCGCACGTGCCGCTCTGTCACCGCAACCGCGTAGCCAACGCCCGCCACGTCGATGACGACTCGCGGCCCTACGCGAGCGATCAGGGTTCCCCGCAGGCTGGCGATCACCCGTTGAGCCTACGGGCGCGCGTGGCCTTCTCGGCCGTGCGCCACGCCTGCTGGGCCGGGGTGAGCGACGCCGAGCCGACGGAGGACTCCCCCGCCGCCCGCGCCGCCGGGCTTGCCGCGCCGCGCCAGCCGTGGCAGATCGCCAGAGCCAAGGCGTCGGCGGCATCCGCGGGCCGTGGCGGAGCATCCAGTCGAAGAATGCGCTGCACCATCGCGGTGACCTGCTTCTTGTCGGCTCCGCCATGGCCCGTCACGGCGGCCTTAACCTCGGTCGGTGTGTGCAGGGTCACCGCGAGACCGCGCGTGGCGGCCGCGTGCAGCACGACTCCGCTCGCCTGCGCCGTGCCCATAACCGTGCGCACGTTGTGCTGAGCGAACACGCGCTCGAGTGCGACTGCGTCAGGTCGATGCTCGTCGAGCAGTGCCGCGAGCTGAGTGCCGATCGCGAGCAGTCGCTGTTCGAGGGCGAGCTCGGGTGCCGTCTCGATCACCGTCACAGCGACGAGCGAGGCGCGACGGGTGGGCTCGATGTCGACGATGCCGACGCCGCAACGCGTCAGACCGGGATCGACGCCGAGCACCCGGAGCACGGGTTACTCGTCGTCGTCGTCGAGCTCGGCACGCACCTCGGCGCTGAGAGAGACGTTCGTGAAGACGTTCTGCACGTCGTCGAGCTCGTCCATCGCGTCGACGAGTCGGAACAGCTTGCGCGCCGTATCGGCGTCCGCCTCGATCTGCAGGTTGGCAACGAACTCGGCTTCAGCATTGTCGTAGTCGATGCCCGCGTCGTGCAACGCCTCACGAGCGGTGAGAAGCTGCGAGGGGTCGGTGATGACCTCGAAGCCGCCCCCTTGGTCGATCACTTCTTCTGCTCCGGCGTCGAGAACGGCCATCAGGATGTCATCTTCGGTGACACCATCAGTCTTCGTGATCGCGATGACGCCCTTGCGGCTGAAGTTGTAGGCGACACTGCCGGGGTCGGCCATCGTGCCACCGTTGCGCGACATAGCGGTGCGCACTTCGGCCGCGGCACGGTTGCGGTTGTCGGTGAGGCACTCGATCAGCAAAGCGAGGCCGCCGGGGCCGTAGCCCTCGTACATGATCGTCTGGTAGTCGACCGACTCGCCGGTCAGACCAGCGCCGCGCTTAATAGCGCGATCAATGTTGTCGTTCGGCACCGAGGTCTTCTTGGCCTTCTGCACCGCGTCGACGAGAGTCGGGTTTCCGCTCAAGTCGGCGCCGCCGATCTTGGCGGCGACCTCGATGTTCTTGATGAGCTTGGCGAACGACTTCGCGCGGCGACTGTCGATAATCGCCTTCTTGTGCTTCGTCGTCGCCCACTTGGAATGGCCTGACATAGTGCTCCTCGCGGGTCTGCTGTGCCTCGACAGTTTAGGGCAGGGCGATCAGTGCCCCGGTGCGACGGCGCCCGCGGGCACGGGCCGAATGCCCGCGCGACGCAGTTCGATCGCCGCGAGGTCGCGCAGGGCATCAGGGTTTTGGCTGCGCCATGCGGCAGCCGGGTCGGGATGCACGGCCACGAGTTGCGCGAGCGGCGCACGCGCGAGGGCGCGCGCCGCGAGCGTGTCGATCGTCAGACCCTGCTTGATCATCCCGCGCATGCGGCCCGAGCGCAGGGCGAACCTGATCCGAGGCACCAGCCACACGAGGGCGATGATCAGCAGAGGTACGAGAGCCACCGACCACCCGACGCTGACGGCGATGA
This sequence comes from Actinomycetales bacterium, assembly GCA_038326585.1. GTDB lineage: Bacteria > Actinomycetota > Actinomycetes > Actinomycetales > Microbacteriaceae > Microcella. The sequence goes on from JBBQKE010000025.1 coordinate 2,513, forward strand.
ATTCGACCAGCTGCTGTTGGCCACGGCCCGCATCGGCGACCGCTTGGCCCCCTGACGCCGCCAAGTCGAACGGGCCACGGATGCCGTCGCCGATCACCGGCACGTCGCCGAGCGCGTCGGCCGCCTCGAGCAGGCCCGACTGGAAATCGAGGCCTGCGGTCTCAAGATCGCGCCCGAAGGCTGCGAGAGTGCGGATGGCCGCCGCGATCGATGCGGCGATGGTCACGACGACGATGACCGCGATGGCTCCGAACACGTCGGCGATGATCTGACGGGTGCGCGCACCCGGGTAGTCCGAGTAGAGGCTCATGCCCCCATCGTGTCAGCAATTGCGATCAGTGGGCAGCCGTCACGTGATCGAGGAATCTCTCGTGAAAACGGGTTTCTGACGCGACCTCTGGATGGAACGAGGTGCCGAGCAGTCGACCCTGCTCGACCGCCACGATGCGCCCATCATCGAGAGCAGCGAGCACTTCAACACCGTCTCCGACCTCGACAACCACGGGGGCGCGGATGAAGACAGCGTGCACAGGGGGCTCTCCGAGTGCCGGCACCACGAGGTCGGTCTCGAATGACTCGAGCTGGTTTCCGAACGCGTTGCGCCGCACGGCAACGTCCAGGCCTCCCAGCGTCAGCTGGCCCTCGATGGCGTCGTGCAGACGATCGGCGAGCATGATGAGCCCCGCGCACGTGCCGTACACGGGCATGCCCGCGGCAATGCGCTCGCGCAGCGGTTCTCGTAAGCCGAACAGTCGGCTGAGTTTGTCCATGACGCTCGACTCGCCACCGGGAATCACCAGACCGGCGACTTCGGAAAGCTGGGCGGGAGTGCGCACCTCACGCACGTCGGCGCCGAGTGACCGCAGCAGGGCGACATGCTCTCGCACGTCGCCCTGCAGCGCGAAGACCCCGACGGGCGGAAGCGTGCTACCAGCCACGCTCAGAGAGTCGGTGCGGCGCCGGCAGATCGGCGACGTTGATGCCGACCATGGCCTCACCGAGACCTCGCGATGCCTCAGCGATGATCGCCGGGTCGTTGTAGCCCGCGGTCGCCTTGACGATCGCTGCGGCCCGAGCAACGGGGTTGCCCGACTTGAAGACACCCGAACCGACGAACACGCCGTCGGCACCCAACTGCATCATGAGCGCGGCGTCGGCGGGCGTCGCCACACCGCCCGCAGTGAACAGCACGACGGGAAGCTTGCCGGTCTGCGCGACCTCGGCCACGAGCTCGTACGGCGCCTGCAGTTCTTTCGCCGCGACATACCATTCGTCGGGCGTCTTCGCTGACAGCGCACGAATCTCGCCCAGGATGGTGCGAATGTGCTTCGTGGCCTCAGAGACGTCGCCGGTACCGGCTTCGCCCTTCGAGCGGATCATCGCGGCCCCCTCGGTGATGCGACGAAGCGCCTCGCCGAGATTGGTCGCGCCGCAGACGAAGGGCACCGTGAAGGGCCACTTGTCGATGTGGTTCACGTAGTCTGCCGGGCTGAGAACTTCACTCTCGTCGATGTAGTCGACACCGAGCGATTGCAGCACCTGGGCCTCGACGAAGTGCCCGATGCGGGCCTTCGCCATGACCGGAATCGACACCGTCGCGATGATCTGATCGATCAGGTCGGGGTCGCTCATGCGCGCGACACCGCCCTGTGCGCGAATGTCTGCCGGCACGCGCTCGAGCGCCATGACAGCAACGGCTCCAGCGTCTTCAGCAATGCGCGCCTGCTCGGCGTTCACGACGTCCATGATGACGCCGCCCTTGAGCATTTCCGCGAGTCCGCGCTTGACGCGGCTCGTGCCCTGCACGCTCGTCGTCGTGGTCTCGGTCATCGTCTATCGGCCCTTTCTGGCGCAATGCCCGCGGGTACGCGCGGGAGTATTCGTGGGGTTGGCGGCGCGCGCCAGTCTACTGCGGCGTTTCTGAAGGCCAGGCCCGAGCGATCTCGTCGCGCACCTCGCCCAGCAGTCGCGGTACGGCTTTGGTGCCGGCGATGATCGGAAAGAAGTTCGAGTCGAGCGCCCAGCGCGGCACGACGTGCTGGTGCAAATGCGCCGCGATTCCGGCGCCGGCGATGCGGCCCTGATTCATGCCGATGTTGAAACCCTGGCACCCCGAGGTCGTGCTGAGCACGCGCATCGCTGTCTGCGTGAGGGCTCCGATCTCGGCAATCTCGTCGGCAGTGGCTACGTCATACTGCGCAACATGCCGATAGGGGCACACGAGCAGGTGGCCGCTGTTGTAGGGATACAGGTTGAGCAGCACATAGGCATGGCGTCCGCGCGCCACGATGAGCGACTGCTCGTCATCGAGCTCGGGGGCCCGGCAGAACGGGCACGCGTCGTCATCGGGTTGCTGGCCGTTCTCGATGTAGACGAGCCGGTGTGGTGTCCACAGTCGCTGAAAGGCATCGGGAACCCCCGCGAAGTCGGCCCCGTTCTCGGCAGTCACGCCGTCAAGTCCCGCGCCATCCGTTTCGGTCATGAGTGGATGCCGGCCTACAGCTCGGCCGACCGCGTCGAGATTGCCGTGGTGATGCGCGCGACCGCCTCGGCCACGGGTACGCCGTTCACCTGGCTTCCGTCGCGGAACCGGAAACTGACGGCGCCGTTCGCGCGGTCTTCCTCCCCCGCGATGAGCAAATAGGGCACCTTGCCGGTCGTGTGCGTGCGGATCTTCTTCTGCATGCGGTCATCGGAATGATCGACGTGCGCCCGCACGCCGGCAGCCTTCAGTTCACCGATGACGCCCTCGAGGTACTCGGCGTAATCTTCAGCCACGGGGATTCCGACGACCTGCTCGGGTGACAGCCAGGCCGGAAAAGCGCCGGCATAGTGCTCGAGCAGGATCGCGAAGAAGCGCTCGATCGAGCCCAGCAGAGCGCGGTGGATCATGATCGGCTGCTGGCGGGTGCCGTCGGAGGCCGTGTATTCGAGGTCGAAGCGCTCGGGCTGGTTGAAGTCGAGCTGCACGGTCGAGAGTTGCCAGGTGCGGCCGATCGCGTCGCGCGCCTGTACCGAGATCTTCGGGCCATAGAACGCGGCACCGCCCGGGTCGGGCACGAGCTCGAGCCCCGAGTCGACCGCGACCTCGCGCAGAGTCTCGGTCGCCTGATCCCAGAGATCTTCAGCACCGAACGACTTCTCGGGGTTGCGCGTCGACAGTTCGAGGTAGAAGTCGTCGAGACCATAGCCGCGCAACGTCTCGAGCACGAACGCGAGCTGGCTCGCCACCTCGGCCTTGACCTGGTCGGGTGTCACATAAATGTGGGCATCGTCTTGGGTGAGGCCCCGAACGCGCGTGAGTCCCGAGAGCGTGCCGCTTTTCTCGTAGCGGTAGACCGTGCCGAATTCTGCGAGGCGCAGCGGCAGCTCGCGGTAGCTGCGGCCGCGCGCGCGGAAGATGAGGTTGTGGAACGGGCAGTTCATGGGCTTGAGGTAGTAGTCCTGGCCCTGCTTGGTCACATTGCCCTCGGCGTCGCGCTCCTCGTCGAGGTGCATGGCCGGGAACATGCCCTCCTCGTACCACTGCAGGTGTCCGCTGGTTTCGAACAGGTGCCCCTTGGTGATGTGGGGCGAGTAGACGAGCTCGTAGCCGTTGGCGAGCAGGCGCTCGCGCATGAAGTCTTCGATCTCGGCGCGGATGATGCCGCCCTTGGGGTGGAAGACTGCGAGGCCCGATCCGATCTCGTCGGGGAAGCTGAAGAGGTCGAGCTCGACGCCGAGCTTGCGGTGGTCGCGCTTGGCGGCCTCTTCGAGTCGACCGAGGTGCTCGCGCAGGGCATCCTTCGAGGGCCATGCGGTGCCGTAGATGCGCTGCAGCTGGGGATTCTTCTCGCTGCCGCGCCAATAGGCCGCAGCGACTCGCGTCAGTGACCAGCCGTTGCCGATCATGCGGGTGTTCGGCAGGTGCGGACCCCGACACAGGTCTTTCCAGTGCACCTCGCCGGTCTTCGGGTCGATGTTGTCGTAGATCGTGAGTTCGCCCGCGCCGACTTCGACGCTCTCGCCGTCAGCGCCGTCGGCCGCCGAACCCTTGAGTCCGATGAGCTCGAGCTTGTAGGGCTCTGACGCGAGCTCGGCGCGCGCCTCGTCGTCGGTGACTACCCGGCGCACGAAACGCTGCCCCTGGCGGATGATGCGGTCCATGGCCTTGGACAGCGCCGAGAGGTCGTCGGTCGTGAACGGCGTCGCCACGTCGAAGTCGTAGTAGAAGCCGTCAGTGATGGGCGGCCCGATGCCGAGCTTCGCCTCAGGGTTGATCGACTGCACCGCCTGGGCGAGCACATGGGCGGCCGAGTGGCGCAGAATCGCCAGCCCATCCGGCGAGCTGATCGTCACGGGCTCAGCGCGATCACCGGGCTGCAGGCGAAAGGCGAGGTCGCGCAAATCACCGGCCACGCGCATGGCGACGACCGAACGATCGGTGAAGATGCCGAAACCGTCGGTCGCCTCCGTCACGTCGACCGGCTCGGGGGCGGTCGGGATGGCGGACTTCTCTGCCGGGGCGGCGTCAGACACGCGTGCTCCTTGGGTGCGGTGAGGCGGGGCGGATGGCGTCGTCAACTCTACCGGCGCGTATCCGAACCCCGACCGCGAGCGATCAGCCGACGAGCGTCAGCGCGGCCTCTCTGATCACCTGCAGCCACTCGAGCGCAATCGGGCGATCGAACGCGGCGATCCAGGCGATCGCGATCTGCAGCACGGCGACGAGGTCGACGAGTACGTTCGTCACCACCGTGCGGGCGGCGGGGATGAGCGCGATCGCGAGGAGGGTCAGCAGCGAGAAGGTCACACCCGCCGCGCCCGGATGGAAGGCACCCAACAGGAAGGCCAGATTGAGCAGCAGGAAGACGATCGTCGACACGGCGATCGACCGCGGCCGACGAACGATGATCGCCACGAGCCACGCGCTCGCGAGCGGGGCGACGATCAGCCAGCCCGTGGGAGTCGTGTACAGCAGTGCCAGCGCAGCAACCCCCGGACCGATGTCGCTGATCACCCCGATGGCATCACTCGTCGGCCAGGGGGTTCCGAAGAAGAGCACGTTCAAGAAGGCGATGGTCGCGAACGCGCCGAGCGTCGGGAACGCGATGACGAGCATGTTGGCAGCGCGGAGTCCCGGAGCGGCAGCACGTCCGTGGCGCAGGAACGGTGAGGCAAGCACGATGATCAGCGCGTAGAGGATTCCCGACGGATCACTGAACGCCGCGAGCATGATCAAGATTCCGCCGCGGAAGCCCGACTCGGTGTTGCCCCAGTTGACGAACCGCACGATGTCGCCGAGGGCGAGCCCGAAGAACGTCAGGGCAAGGAATCCCGGCAGGTTTTCGAGGGCGAAGTAGGCGAAGAGCGGGTTGGCGGCGAGCGCGATGATGAGAATGATGCCGGTCGACCGAGGAATCGCACGCTGAGCGATGATCTCGGCCACCTTCTGCAGCAAGAATCCGGCAGCGATCGCTCCCATCAGGCTCAACCCGAGCCGACCGAAAGGATTCGCGGCAGCGAGCATGATCGACACGTGCGGGTAGAGCAGGGCCAACCACTCTGCGTCCCCACGGGTCCAGTCGATGCCGTCGAGGCTCTCGATCAGATCTGCGTTGGGTGTGTCAGCGAGAGCCGGCACCAGGCTCAGAAGAAGCGCAACGAGCACCAGAGGGGCGGAGAGCCCGAGTCGCAGCATCCACCGCGCGATCGGATCGCGAGGGAACGCGTCGAAGCGGGTGCGCTGGGGCCGGCCGCGATTGGCGCGATTGCGCAGCGCGGCGGGGGCGTTAGCCGTGCTGGACATGAGTCGTCAGACCGTGCTCGGTCTTCTCCCAGTAGTGCGGCTTGGTCAGAAGCTGCCAGAGCGCCTTGTACGAGGCGATCGAGTGCAGCAGCCAGTAGACGGGGTTCAGCAAGGCCCAGAGCACGAGGTAGAACGTGCCCCGCTTGTAGGGCCCCATCATCGAGAGGTAGATCATCACGACGTTGCCGATGACGAAGTTGAGCAGTGTCAGCCACAGCAACCAGACGGGGAACAGTTCAGCGAGAGCGTTCATCGGAAGGAAGATCGTGAAAACAGTGACCACATAAAAGGGAATGACCCCGAGGAAGGTCGCGGGGGTTCCCGCGACCAGCAGCACGAAGCTCAGGAAGCGACGCAGGCCGATCTGACGAATGAGCGCCATCGGTTGGCGGGCATGCACCAGTGTCGTCTGCATGTAACCCTTGATCCATCGCGACCGCTGCCGGATGAAGTTCGGAATCGACGTGTTCGCCTCCTCCATTGTCGTGGAGTTGATGACGCCGACGCGGTATCCCAGCGCGCTCGCACGAATGCCCAGATCGGCGTCTTCTGTGACGTTGTACGGATCCCAGCCCCCGAGTTCAATAAGCGCATCCGTGCGAAAGTGGTTCGAGGTGCCGCCGAGCGGAATCGGAAGGTCACCGAAGTCGAGGCCCGCGAGCATGTAGTCGAACCAATAGCTGTACTCGAGCGTGAACATGCGGGTGAGCGCGTTCTCACGGTCATTGAAGTAGTTCAACGAGGCCTGCAGGCACACGGTTTCATCGCCCCCGCGTCGGAAAGCGACCACCGCCTTCTTGAGTTGATCGGGGTCGGGCGTGTCTTCGGCGTCATAGATCACGAGGTAGTCGCCCGTCGCAAAATACAGGCCCACATTGCAGGCGCGGGGCTTGGTCTGCGGATGACCCTTCGGAATCGTCACGATGCGGAAGTGAGGCGGTGGGTTCGAGACAAGCACGGCATCCCGCGTCTCATGGTCTTCTTCCTCGATGAGGATGAGCACTTCGAGCTTCTCGGTCGGATAATCGAGGCCGCCGAGGTTGCGGATGAGCTGACCGACGATGTTAGCCTCGCGGAAGACCGGCACGAGCACCGTGTAGCGCGGCAGGTCGCGCTCGATGAGCGCATCGACCTGCGCCCGCGAAACGCGATCGACGACGTCATAGCGCGCGCCGCGCATGGCGACGAAGAACTTGAAGCTGGTTCCGGCGAGAAAGGTCACGCTCATCACCGTCAGCGCGCCGATCGCTGTCGGAACCGGCCAGAGAACGGCACTGACAATCAGTGCGACCGCGGCAACGCCCCCGCCGATCTTCTGGCCGCGGCTGAAAGTGACCCGCGCCGACATCGCCGGGTTCTGTCGCCACAGCTCGTTCGCGGCCTCGTCGGCGATCTCGGACCGGAACAGGCGCAGACACGCATTCTTGATATCCCACGACGTCGTGGCGACGAACTGCAGCTCGGCACCGCCGAGAAGGCGACGAATGCGATCCACTCGCTCGGGGGCGACTCCGCGCGCAGTGGCGACGAAGACCGTGCCGGCCGCATTGCGACGGATGGGCAACCAGTTTTCGCTGATGTAGGTCTGGCCGGATACCCGTCTCACGAGCTCATCGTCGAAGGTCACTGCGGCAAGGTCGATGGGATGAATGCCCCACGACTTGGCCTCGACGAGAAGCAGCGACTCGGAGTCGAGCAGCCCCTCGCTGATGAGCACTTGGTCGATGTGTGCGCCCGTGCGGTGCTTGACCCGCCGCGCAAACTCGAGGTTCTCGGGTGACACGAGGCCGGAGCGCAGCAAAAGTTCTGCGAACGCCTCGCTGTCGGTGACGCCCCCCACGCTTGCTTCTCCCCCCGGAGCCATAGGGCGAGCCTACGCGTAGCGAGCCAGTGGATCTCGCCCCAGAAGGGGGCAGTGATGGTGGGCGATACTGGGATCGAACCAGCGCGAGCGCTACAGCGGTCGCGAGGTCGCTGGTTCGAGTGAATCTGTGGTGGGCGATACTGGGATCGAACCAGTGACCTCTTCCGTGTCAGGGAAGCGCGCTACCGCTGCGCCAATCGCCCATTCGCATGGGGTGTTACTCGGTGTAGTAGCTGTGAGGTGGCGACGGGATTCGAACCCGTGTATACGGCTTTGCAGGCCGCTGCCTCGCCTCTCGGCCACGCCACCGTGGGCAACCGCCCCGCTACCAGGGGGCTGTCACTCGAGCGGATGACGAGATTCGAACTCGCGACCCTCACCTTGGCAAGGTGATGCGCTACCACTGCGCCACATCCGCATGTCAACCCGCTACCGGGCTGCATCGAAACTCTAGCCCACATTTTCGCCGACGGCCAAACCGGCGCGCGCACCCGGGGACCTGCTATGCGAGCGCGCCAGAGGGCCATCCGCGTTTGTGGCAAGATGGTGTGTCACGGGCGATTGGCGCAGTTGGTAGCGCGCTTCCTTCACACGGAAGAGGTCATCAGTTCGAGTCTGGTATCGCCCACCACACACCTCTCCTAGTCAGTCGACACCGACGTATCAGCGTCGCGCCGCGCTGATCTCCCCTCGGTCGCCACGATGGCGAGCAGGGCCCCGCCCCCGCACAGCAGACCCGATCCGAGCGCGCCGAGACCGATCGCGATCACGGCGCCGAGCTGCCCGAGCACGAGCGCGGTCGACCCCGTCGCAGACATCCCGAAGCCATCGGCGAGCAGGGCGAGAATCACTCCCCCGACGGCAACAGCCACAATGATGCCGATCGCGATGCGACGCTCGAGCACCGCCGCGACAGAAGCCCGAACGACGACCGCGGCCGCGCTGGCCGTCGCGATCACGGCCGTGGCGCCCAGCGCTGCCGGAGACAAGAATGGCGCGCCGAGACCGATCGCCCCCCACGCGACCACGACACCCATCACGACTCCCCACGGCGAGAAGGATCGACCCGCGATGCGTTCCGTCAGCGACCACACGACCGCACCGATCACGAGGCCGGCCACCGCATTGACCAGCGTTCGCCCGGTGGCCTCGCTCATGACACGCTCTGCGCCCACCATCCACCCCGTCGCACCGAGCGCGACGAGCGCAGCCGACAGCACGGCACGCCTCGACCCCAGTCCGGGCCCCGAGAACGCAGACACTCGGGGGTTTCGCGGCAGCACGGTGAGGGCGATCACCGACGCCGCGGCTGCGACGTGCGTCGCCAGCACGGCCGAGAAGTCGACAGCGCCGAAGACGATCTGCACCAGTGAGGGAACCGAACCCGCCGTGGCCTCGAAGACGGGCTG
>JBBQKE010000026.1:0-11514 GCA_038326585.1 Actinomycetales bacterium
CGGGCGCTGCGAGTCAGCGCCGTCACCGATCTCGCCGACGCATCACTCAGTTACAACAGTCTTCCGGGCTGGGATGACGCGGGCCGGCTCGAGCCGATCATCGACCTCACCCGGGCAGTCTGGCGGGCTCGGGCGATCGGCGACATGTGGTCGTACATGCTCGTCGCCGAAGGCGCGATCGACATCGCTGGCGAGTTCGATCTGCAGCCCTACGACATGGCGGCCCTGCAACCCATCATCGAAGAGGCGGGAGGCCGATTCACGTCGGTCGACGGTGAGACCGGACCGTGGCACGGCAGCGCGCTCGCCACGAATGGACTGCTGCACGAAGAGGTGTTGAAACGACTTCGCGCTCGGTAGGCTCGCCCTATCCGGCACAGCAGGCACCGTGAGCCGGGCATCCACTCCACCTGAACGAAAAGAGCTCCCGTGTCTCTCATCAGCTCGTCGCGCTGGACTCGCGCGACCGCGTTGCTCGCCGTCGGCGCTGCGACTGTCGCACTCAGCGGCTGCAGCATTCTCAACTCACTCACCGGGGGCGGCCAGCCGACCCGTGACGACAGCGGCGAAGTCATTGAAGGCAACGACACCACCAATGTGTTCACGCTGCAAGTCGGAGACTGCCTCAACGATGCGATCGCGTCAGAGACCGTCGAGACGATTCCGACCGTGCCGTGCTCCGAGCCCCACGACAGTGAGATCTACGCGTCGATCATCATGAGCGGCGACACCTACCCGGGCCAGGATGCCGTGATTGCCGAAGCTGACGCTGCGTGCCTGGACGCCTTCGAAGGCTTCGTCGGCATCTCGTACGCGGAATCGCTGTACTTCTATAGCTACTACTTCCCCACCGAGGGCAGTTGGTCGAACGGCGACCGTGAAATCTTGTGCACTCTCTATGACGAGACTGGGCAGATTACTGGTTCGCTGCAGAACATCGGCCGCTGAACACTCGCTTTGCCACCAGCGCGGCCACGCTTCTGGGCGTCGCCGCGTTGGTAGCGTGCGGGCCGATCGTGCCCCTCGATCAGCCCATTCGCGATGACGACGGGGTGATCATCGAAGCGAATCCGTCGACTGACCCCTTCGCGCTCGTCGTCGGCGACTGCCTCGATGATGGCGAGGTCGCGGCCGACGCCGGTACTGAAGTGCAGTCGTTGCCCACGGTTCCTTGCGACGGGCCGCACGACAGCGAGGTGATCGCGTCGATCACCCTACGGGGCACCGCGTATCCCGGGGCTGACGCGATCACGGCCGAAGCTGACGCGAGCTGCATCGCCGCGCTCGAAGAGCGTGTCGCGATGCCCTACCTCGAAACCCCGTACGACGTGAGCTACTACGCCCCGACCGAGCAGAGCTGGTCAGAAGGCGATCGCGAGATCCTCTGCGTCGCCTATGACCCGGCCGGGCCACTCACGGGCCCGCTGGGCTGACCTCGACCCTGCCGCATCACGGTGCGTCGACTTCTGCACGCAGCTGAATGACCACTTTGCCGGGCACACGCTGCTGCTGCAGTTTCTCGATCGCGTCGCGAGCCCGGTCGAGCGGCACGACGTCGGCCACGGGGGCATGCAGTCGCCCCGCGGCAGCATGTTCGAGCAGAATCTGCAAATCGGCAGCGCGCTCGACCTGCATGGTCGAGGTCACTCGGTGCCTCACCCATGGGTTCAGCAGGGCCGCACCCAGTTGACGTTCGAGGCCGTCGAGCACTGGGCCTCCTGCCCCGTCAGCACCGACGATCACGAGCGTGCCGCGCTCGGCGAGGGCTCGTCGCAACACCCGAAGGGGCCGACCATCTGCAGTGTCGATCACGACATCGAAGACGCCCCAGTCGCGCGGGTCAGTCACGACCCGATAGTCAATGACGCGCTCGGTGCCGAGCGACGTGACGAACGTCGCTTTCGCGGCGCTGGCAATTCCGGTGACACGCGCACCCTCCAGTACCGCGAGTTGCGTGAGGAAGGAACCCACACCTCCGCCAGCACCGATAACCGCCACGCGCTGGCCCGACTGCACCTTCGCGCTATCGCGCAACGCCTGCAGAGCTGTGCCCGCCGAGATGGGAAGCGTGGCGGCGGCGGTCATCGAGACCGTCGGCGGAATGTGTGCAAGCTTGGCCGGATTCGCGACGACGAATTCGGCGAATGCCGCCGGGGCAGACCCGGCCACTCGGTCGCCCACGGCGAATCCCTCAACCTGGTCGCCCACCGCCACGACGATTCCGGCGAAGGCCAGACCGATAACGGACTGTCGCGGCGTGCGCCATCCGACGAAGGGTCGCACGATCAAGGGTCGACCCGTCATGAGGTGCACCGTGCCGGAGTCGGGGCTGGCGGCGTGCACCTGCACGAGCACCTGCTTCGGTCCGGCGACGGGCACGGGGTGCTCACCGATGCTGAGCACCTCGGTGCCGCCGTAGCCGCGCTGTGCGATCGCGCGCATGGTCGTGGTGGTCATGGGGTGTCCGTTCGGTGGGTGTCGGCGGGGTACGCGAAGACCTCGTCGAGGCGCATCCCGAGTGCGTGGGCGATCTGAAAGGCGACTTCGAGCGACGGCGAGTACTTGCCCTGCTCAATCGCGATGATGGTCTGCCGGGTGACTCCCACCCGCTGAGCGAGCTCGGCTTGCGTCAGTTCGCCGGCCGAGAATCGCAGGCTGCGGATGCTGTTGGTCACGCGGGTGGGCTTCACCATGCGGGCATCCCTCCGCGGTAGAGCGCGATCTTGGTGATGCCTTCGAGCACCGCCGACAGTAGGAAGCCGAGGTAGAGAACGTTGGCAATCCAGAAGTAGTCCCACTCGAGCAGCGCAAAGATGAGGGCCGCCAGTGCGCCGGCGATCAAGAAGCCGCGAGACGTGTGCTCGGCACGGGCACTGATCTGCTTGTCGCGAACGTCAGTCTCGTGCCCTTCCTTGCTGGTGAAGATTCCCACCACGATCGAGACAACGATCGCCATGACGATCGCGGCTCCGATCGTCCAGAGCAAGACATCGACGTAGGGTGTTTCGGGCAGCGAGCCACCTGCTGCACGACTTAGCACCACAGCGAGATAGACGGCATAGGCCGTGATCGAGACGATCAGCCCGACCCACGCCCACTTTTCTTCAAAAGCCATGAGGCTCTCCCTTCGGTTGAGGTGTCAAAGATTACTGACACACCTGAAGGTAAAGCATCCATTACATCATGTCAAGTTTTGTTTACTTGACGTAAGCGCGATCACCGCGCCCTGTCGTCTCGGCTGCACGACCGCCGCGGCAAGTCCGCCCAGCATGATGGCGCCTCCGATGAACTCGGCGGTCGTCGGCACCTCGCCTTGCACGAGCCATGCGGTCAGGATGCCCACGACGGGCACGAGCAGCGTGAACGGCACCACCGCGCTCGTCGGGTAGCGCGCGAGCAGTGAGTTCCAGATGCCGTAGCCGATGAGGCTCGCGAACACGGCCGTGTAGATCGTGCTGGCGATCGCGACCCACGACAGCGAGGTGAGCGCCTCCCACACCACCGGTGGCGAGTCGATGACGAGTGACAGGGCAAACGCCGGCAGCGGCACGACGACGCCAGACCACACGACGAGCGACAGCCCCGAGCGAGCCTTCGATCGGCGGGTCAGCACATTGCCGACGGTCCACGCGAGGGCCGAGAGCAGCGTGACCACGAGCGGCAACCACGGCGCCACCTGACTGTGGCCGACGATGACGATCGCCAGGCCCGTCATGCCGATGAGTGCGCCGATGAGCTGACGCCGTGTGGGCCGCTCCCCCAGTACGACGGCCGCCACGAGGATCGAGAAGATCACCTGCGTCTGCAGCAGCAGCGAGGCGAGCCCCGGCGGCATGCCGAGCATGAGGGCGACGTATAGCAGCGCGAACTGCGCAAGGCTCAACGTCGCCCCAATGGCAACGATGTTGCGCCAGCCGATGGGGGGCGGCTTCAGGAAGAAGATCGCCGGAAGGCAGACCACGAGAAACCGCAACGCAAGAAAGAGCAGGGGCGGAACATCTTCTTGTCCGGCGTCGATGACGACGAAGTTCGCGCCCCAAATGACGACGACGAGCAGGGCGAGCAGCGAGTGCTTGAGGCTCACCTCGGCGAGCGGGGGTGTCGAATGGTCACGGCAGGTCGACGATGTCTTTGCCTAGCGGAAGGAGGGCCACGGGCACCATCTTGAGGTTCGCGATCGCGAAGGGGATGCCGATGATCGTGATCGCGAGGCCGACGGCCGACACGATGTGCCCGATCGCGAGCCACCAGCCGGCCAGCACGACCCAGATGATGTTGCCGATGATCGAGAACACCCCGGCGCGCGGCTTGTCGACCACAGTCTTGCCGAACGGCCACAGTGAGTAGACGCCGATGCGCCAGGCCGCGATGCCCCAGGGAATCGTGATGATCAGAATGAACATCACGAGCGCCGCGAGGGCGTAGCCGACAAACATCCAGAAGCCCGAGAGCACGAGCCAGATGATGTTGAGAATGGTGCGCATGGGCCTAAGCATGACAGAGCGTGCGGCATGCGCCGGTGCTCGATGAGCAGGTTCCTCAGTGCGTGACAGTAACCAGTGGTGGAGATGGGGGGAATTGAACCCCCGTCCATCGCTGTGAGCCGGAGCCTTCTACGGGCGTAGTCTGCTGAAACGTTCTACTCGGCTCCGACCTTTGTTGCAGACCCCTAGGTCGACGAGCCCAGCCTCAGTTAAAGTCCCGCGTGCACCTGAGACGCAGGCACGCAGCAAGTCTCCTTAATGACGTCAGTGATCGGGTCGGAGACGCACCCGGACTGACGGACTATCTACTCTGCCTAGGCGGCGAGAGCGAAGTCGGTGCGCTTAGCATTGGCACCTGTTGTTTGCAGAGATCGTTTACGAGATAACCCTGCATCCTCGACCCGCTTCTCACCGTTTCGCAGGCGATGTCGAAACCGATCATCCCCTCGGTCACCCGAACGCTGTTCTGCAATCAAGAACGTGGCCCGGGCGGGTCACTGTCACACACTGTGGAGTTGTGAGGGTCGAGCGCGAGGCTCGAGCCGTCAGACGCCGGTCATGGCGTAGCCCTACAGTATACGTCACCGCTGACAGTCCGCCCTAGCGCGGCCGCACCCGAGGAGAACGATGAGCGAGACCATCATCACCGTGCAGGGCTCGGCCCGCAGCGAACTCGCGCCCGAGCAGGCTCTGCTGCGCTTCACCATTTCTGCCGACGGCCCCGACCGCGCGCCCGTGCTGGCTGCGGCGACAGGGGCACTCGACGAGATCTCGGCCATCATCGCATCGAAGCACGGCGGCGAGGGTTCTGTCTCGCGCTGGTCGGTCGACCGGGTCTCGGTCACCTCGCACCGGCCATGGACGAACGACGGCACCCCGGCGCCTCTCGTGCACCAGGCGAGCGCCTCGGGCCGCGCGACGATCAGCAGCATCGACGATGTGAGCGAGCTCATCGACGCCCTCGCCGCTCGTGAGCTAGTCGCCATCGACAGCCTCGAGTGGTCGCTGACGGATGCCCGCCTCGAGCTCGAACAGCGCGACGTGCGCGCTCGCGCCGTCGCTGCCGCCCGGGCGAAGGCCGAGGTGCTCGCCGAGGCGGTCGGGCTCACGTCGGTGACCCCCCTCGCCCTGGCCGACCCCGGCATGCTCGACGGATCAGGCGGTGGCGCGGCGCCGATGCCGCACCTGGAGCGCGCCATGGCCATATCGGCCGCGCCCCACGGCGATGCCGGGTTCTCACTGCGCCCCGAGCCGATCGTCATCGAGGTGACGGTCGACGCCCGTTTCAGCGCGCGGTAACGACGGGGCGATGGCGCAGGTCGAGCACCGCGACCAGCAGCGCGGCGGCGAGCAGGCCCAGCGCTACCGCGCTGGCATTGCGAAAGGCGTCTTGAAAGACCACGAGCTCGGCGAACTCGCCGCGCTCAGCGTAGATCGTCGCGTAGAAGGCTGCCGTTCCCGCCGCAATGCCCACCGCGGTGCCCACGCGCTGGGCGACCTGCTGAATCGAGCCCGCAACTCCTCCCGAGGTCACCGGTACTTCTGAGAGCGCGAGTGTCTGGTTGGGTGCGATGACGGCGCCGCCCCCTGCGCCGGCGATACCCATAGTGACCGCGACAACCCACGGAAGAACATCCACCGGCACGACGAAAGCGGCGACGACGGTTGATCCCAGCCCCAATGCCACTAGCGAAAGCCCACCTGCGACGATGCGGCGGCCATAGAGATGCACCACGCGTCCCGACAAGAACGACGTCACCGCCGAGGCGAGCGCGAACGGGATCGTGACCATGCCCGCGAAGACCGGGGCGAGCTCGATGCCGAGCTGCAAGAACAGGGTGAGTGTCAAAAAAGTCGCCGGCAGCGCGGCGAAGTAGAACATGCCGATCAGGGTTCCATTGCGATAGCTCAGGATGCGGAACAGCGTGAAGTCGATGACGGCCGATCGCCCGGCTCGCGTGTATCGGCGCTCCCACAGCACGAACATCGCCGCGGTGGCAGCAGCCGCGACGAGTGAGAACCAGCGAGCCGGATTGTCATCGGCACCGCCCGTCGTCAGCACGAACGGCAGCATGACCGCGAGCACGGTGGCGGCCAGCAAACCGGTGCCAACAAGATCGAGGTCTTTCGCCGCCCCGGAATCGGGCTGCGTTCGCGGCAGCAGCTTGTAGGCGAACGGGAAGAGCGCCAGCACAAGCGGAACGTTCATCCAGAAGATGAGCCGCCACCCGAAGTCGGCGTCGCCGATGCCGACGAACAGGCCGCCGAGGGTCGGACCGAACGCGGTAGCCAGGCCGATCACCGCACCGAAGATGCCGAACGCACGTCCGCGCGCTGGGCCCGTGAACAGCTGCTGCGTGAGCCCCAGCACTTGCGGCATGAGCAGGCCTGCCGCGACGCCCTGCAGCACGCGCGACGCGGCGAGCACCTCGACCGTGGGGGCGATCGCGCACAGCAGGCTCGCGACGAGGAACACCACGAGGCCGATGAGAAACATGCGGCGGCGCGAGTGCAGATCGCCCCAGCGGCCCGCCGGCACGAGCACGACGCCGAAGGCCAGCACGTAGCCCGCCACGATGATCTGAATCTCGGTGGGGGTGGCCTGAAGCGCCTGCTCGATCGCCGGAATGCCCACGTTGACCTTCGAGAGGTCGAGGATCGTGAGCGCTGCGACCGAGACCGCGATCGCAAATGCCTGCCAGCGGGTGCGGTCGCTCATGGCGGGCGCAGAATCAGTCACGAGCGTCGAGCCTACGCCGGGTTCGCTGGGCGACGGGTGCGCCGTCACTCGTTCATGCGGTTGCGGGTGCGCATGGCGCGATCGGCCTCGCGCTTGTCTTGCCGCTCGCGCAGGGCGTGCCGCTTGTCGTACTCCTTCTTGCCTTTCGCGACGGCGAGCTCGACCTTCGCGCGCCCGTCAAGAAAGTAGATGCGCAGCGGCACGAGGGTGTAGCCGCCCTCATTGACCTTCTGGCTGATCTTGATGATCTGGGCCTTGTGCAGCAGCATCTTGCGCTTGCGGCGGGGCGGGTGGTTCGTCCACGTGCCCTGCGTGTACTCGGGGATGTGAACGGCGTCGAGCCACGCCTCACCGCCGTCGATGAAACCGTAGCCGTCGACGAGGCTCGCGCGGCCCATGCGCAGCGACTTCACCTCGGTGCCGCTCAGCACGAGGCCGGCCTCGTAGGTGTCTTCGATCGCGTAGTCGTGCCGCGCCTTACGGTTTGTGGCGACAACTTTCTCGCCTGTCTCTTTCGGCACGGTTCACCTCCTGCGATCGGCCTGTGGATGCTGTGCGCATCGTGCGCGCAGCCCTCCAGCATATCGGTCGCGTGCCCGGAGCGGCACGGCGCGGCAACCGGGCTCTAGACCCGCAGGTAGCGGGTGATGGCGACGTTGGCCGAGAGCGCCGCGAGCAGAGCGCCCGCGCCGAGCAGAATCGGCACCACGAGCAGGGCATCCGAGAGTCCCACGAAAGAGGTCAACGGCAACGTCTCGGCGAGATACCCCTGTACGAAGAACTGCACGATGCCGACCACCGCGAGGCCGGCGAGCACGGAGCCGATGAGGGCCGCCGCCACACCTTCGATGATGAAGGGAGTTTGAATGAAACGGTTAGATGCGCCGACCAGGCGCATGATGCCGATCTCACGGCGTCTCGAGAATGCGCTGAGTCGGATGGTCGTGGCGATGAGCAGCGCGGCGGCGACGAGCATGAGGGCCGCGATGCCCACGGCTGTGAAGCTGGCAGCGTTCAAGATGTCGAAGATCTGGTCGAGCAAACTGCGTTGATCGACCACGCTCTCGACCCCCGCAAGACCGCGCAGCGAGTCTTGCAACACTGCACTCTGCGTGGGGTCGATGAGGTTCACCCAGAAAGCCGGTGTCATGAGGTCGGGGGTGATGAGATCGGCCACTGCCTGACCCGCGAACTGCTCTTGGAAGTTGGCGTAGGCCTCTTCTTGCGTCTCGAAGAAGAACGTGTCGATGAACGGGGCGAGGGTGGGCGACTCGAGCTGCGCCTGCACCGTTGCGATCTGATCAGGGGTGGCCGCCTGCTGGTCGCAGCCGCCGACTGTCGAGAACTCGGTGCACAGGTAGACGGCAACCTGGGCCCGATCAAACCAGTACGACTTCATCTGGGTGATCTGCATTTGGAGCAGAATCGCCCCGCCCACGAAGGTCAGCGAAATGAAGGTGACGAGCACGACGGCGATCACCATGCTGAGGTTGCGGCGCAGACCCTGGCCGACCTCGGTCATGACGAGCCCGAGCCTCATGATGCTGTTCCGATGCCGAAGCCCTGCGCAACGACGGGGTGCGCCTGAGTTTTGTAGCCGCCACCGCGCTCGTCGCGCACGATTCGGCCGCCGATGACCTCGATCACGCGGCGTTGCAGGCGGTCGACGATGCCGGCGTCGTGGGTCGCCATGATCACCGTGGTGCCGTTCGCGTTGATGCGCTCGAGCAGCGCCATGATGCCCGCGCTCGTCTCGGGGTCGAGGTTTCCGGTCGGCTCGTCGGCGAGCATGATCGCCGGCTTATTCACGACGGCGCGTGCGATGGCGACGCGCTGCTGCTCACCGCCCGAGAGCTCGTGCGGAAAACGCTGGCCTTTGCCGTCGAGACCGACGGTCTGCAGCGCGTCGGGCACCGCCTCGTGGATAAAGCCTTTGCTCTTGCCGATGACCTGCAGGGTGAATGCGACGTTGTCGAACACGGTCTTGTTCGGCAGCAGGCGGAAGTCTTGGAAGACGACGCCGAGATTGCGCCTGAAGTAGGGCACCTTGCGGCTCGAGATGCTGCCAAGATCGTGGCCAAGCACGTGGATCGTGCCGTCAGACGGCTTCTCTTCTTTCAGCACCAGGCGCAGGAAGGTCGACTTGCCCGACCCCGAGGCGCCGACCAGAAACACGAACTCACCGCTCAGAATTTCGAGACTGACGCTGTTCAGCGCCGGCCGCGCGGTTCCGCGGTAGACCTTGGTGACCTCATCGAATCGAATCATCGACGGTCAGCCTAAGCCGCCGCGAGTCGAGCGCCGCGGTGCGACACCCGTGCGGGCTTGGTTCTCAGCGCCCGCTTAGTCGCCCGGAGGCTCGGTGATGCCAATGACCGACCCTTCGAGGTCGCGGAACGCGGCGTAGCGCCCCCAGCCCTCCACGGCCTCAATCTCAGCAGCGATCTCTCCCCCGGCGTCGACCACCCGGGCGAGAACGCCTTCGATGTCGTGCACGGTGAGGTACAGCCGGATTCCCTCGCCGCTCGGGGCGTAGTCGTCACCCTCAGTGATGGCTATTCCCGCCGCCTCGGGGTCGGCTTGAGGAAAGAACACCATGCGCTGGTCGTCGATCTCGGTGATCTCGAGCTCGAGGGCGAAGACGCGGGCGTAGAACGCGAGTGCGCGTTCAAGATGGCGTGACGGGATCTCGACGATGCTGATGCTCACCATGGCGAGCACTCTACGACCGCTGGGGTCTTTAGTCGACGGGCTTTTGCTTTCGCCACTTGATGCCCGCCGCGATGAAGCCGTCGAGATCGCCGTCGAACACTGCCGAGGGGTTGTTGACCTCATACTCGGTGCGCAGGTCTTTCACCATCTGGTACGGCGCGAGCACGTATGAGCGCATCTGGTCGCCCCAGCTCGCGGTGATGGTGCCGGCGAGCTCTTTCTTCGTCGCCGCCTCCTGCTCCTTCTGCATGATGAGCAGTCTCGACTGCAGCACGCGCATGGCGGCGGCGCGGTTCTGAATCTGGCTCTTCTCGTTCTGCATCGACACGACGAGCCCGGTCGGAAGGTGGGTGATGCGCACGGCCGAGTCGGTCGTGTTGACCGACTGCCCGCCCGGCCCCGATGAGCGGAAGACATCGACCCGGATGTCCGATTCGGGCACCTCGATCGCCGCACTCTCTTCGAGCAGCGGAATGACCTCGACCGCGGCGAAACTGGTCTGCCGCTTGCCCGCGGCGCCGAAGGGCGACATGCGCACGAGCCGGTGAGTTCCCGCCTCGACGCTCAGGGTGCCGAAGGCGTGTGGCGCATCCACCTCGAAGGTCGCGCTCTTGATGCCTGCCTCTTCGGCGTATGAGATGTCCATGACGGTCGTGCCATAGCCGTGCTGCTCGGCCCAGCGCAGATACATGCGCAGCAGCATGTCGGCGAAGTCGGCGGCGTCGACGCCACCGGCACCGGCTCGAATCGTCACGACCGCGGGGCGCGCGTCATACTCGCCGTCGAGCAGCGTCTGCACCTCCATCTCGGCGAGCGTCTTCTCGATCGCGTCGAGCTCGGCGGCGGCCTCGTCTGCCGCGTCTGCGTCGTCGGCCTCGCGCGCCATGTCGATCAGCACGTCAAGGTCGTCGAGCTTCGCCTGCAGCTCGACGATGCGCTTGAGTTCGCTCTGCCGGTGACTCAAGGCGCTCGTGACCTTCTGCGCGTGCGTCGTGTCGTCCCACAGGTCGGGCGCACCGGCCTGCTCACTCAACTCACGAATGTCGCTCTCGAGCCGTTCGACGTCGATGACCGCCCGAATATCGGCGAAGGTGCTGCGGGCGGCGGCGATGCGCTCGGCGAAGTCCAGATCGATCATGTCGAAGCCAGCCTACCGGCGGGGCGTGGCATAGTCGGCGGGGTGACCTCGACGCCCCCGCCGTTCCGCTGGCGCTCGATCGTCGCTCCCGCGCTGCTGCCGACTCTGCTGTTCACGATCGGCGAGGGGGCGATCATCCCGCTGATCCCCTCGCTCGCCGCGCAGGTCGGTGCCGACCTCGCGACCGCGGGGCTCGTGGCGGCGATGCTCCTCGTGGGGCAACTACTCGGCGACCTGCCGGCTGGGTGGATCGTCGCGCGCGTCGGCGAGCGCTCTGCCATGCTCGGCGCGCTCGTGGCCGCTGCGCTCGGCATCGCGATCTCGGCTCTGGCCCCGACCGCCGCGGTACTGGGGCTCGGCATGCTCGTGCTCGGAGCCTCGGCCGCCATCTTCGCGCTCGCCCGGCATGCTCTGCTCACCACAGCCGTGCCCGCCGCCTA
>JBBQKE010000027.1:0-11465 GCA_038326585.1 Actinomycetales bacterium
CCTCGCTGTGACTCACGAAGTACGTTCGCGGCCACGCCGTACGCGTATCGCCGGGCAGACTCGCGGTCGAGAGGTACTGCCTCACGGCGGCGCCACAAGACGATCATGGTTTCGCCCAGGCAGTCCGCCGCATCGTCTGTCGTCGGTACGCGGCGCCCGAAGTAGCGAAGCAACTCGGGCATCAGTTCGCGAAGAAGTGGGCTGAGGTCTGCGCGATCGGTGGCCGGGGGATGGTTTTCCCGGTTCGACTCCTCTGTCACCGGCGACGTCACCGTGACTCCACGCCGAGCATCTGGCATTCGCGGTGGAGGGGGCTGGCTGCGAATGCGCGAGCGTTACCTGCCGCGGTTGCGTCCGCCACGTCTCGGTAGCGTTCCATGATGCCTCCGCCGTCGGTCGTGACGAGCCCGCGCCACGTGGTGGCTGCCTCAAGCTGCTCCGCGGCGATCCTCGCCGTATTGTCGTCGCCGCGCGCCACTGCCTGGTTCCACTCGGACATCCACCCGCATTGAGCAACCACCTCGTAGAACCTCCGGAACCCGACTTCTTGCGTGAGGCCCGGGTTCGCTGTGTGCAGCGCGATAATCCGCTCGAGTAGGTCGTCGTGACTCATGCCGGGCGGCAAGGTGGCATCGGTCCAGAATGTGGCCCGCAGATACTCGGGGAAGTCGGGGGCCGAGGTGTCGATGACCTCCGAGTCGGCAATCTGTTCGGTTGATTCTTCGGGTATCCAGCCAGTCTGGGCGAGGAAAGTTCTCAGCCCTTCGGCCGCTGCCGGAAGAGCAGCACCCCCGACCACGAGAGCGCCGACGATCGCGACGACGACGGCCTTCCGTGGCGCGCGAGATGTCGCGCGCTCGTGAGCAGCCTCCGCAAGCACCGTGTCAAAGAAGGCGTCCGGCGCAGAAAGATCGCTTCGCTTGGTCTCGGCCAAGCGAGCGTCCAGCTCTTGTTCTGACAGCATCCGTTAGCGCTCCTTCGTCTCGGGCTTCTGTCTATTCATGACGGATAACCCCCGAAACGTGACACGGCCACGATATTTCAGTGGTGCGCCCGGTTTTCTGGCAGACGACCCCCGCCCGGCAATGCCGCATACTGAACCCGTCGATGTACATCAATCAGTTGGTAATGTACAGTGACTGCATGAACCCCCTCAGCGTCGCGAACGCTCGCAAGCAGTTTTCCGAGGTCATTGACCGTTCGCAGACCGAGGCCGTGTTCATCGAGCGCCGGGGGCATCGAGCTGCCGTCGTCATCAGCCCAGAGCAGTATGAGCGCATGCTCGACGCGCTCGAAGAGGCGGAGGACGTCGCCGCTTTCGACGAAGCGATGGAAGAGGAGGGGCCGA
Organism: Actinomycetales bacterium; assembly: GCA_038326585.1. Lineage (GTDB taxonomy): Bacteria > Actinomycetota > Actinomycetes > Actinomycetales > Microbacteriaceae > Microcella. The sequence goes on from JBBQKE010000027.1 coordinate 1,349, forward strand.
ACATCCCCTGGTCGCAGGTGAAGGCCGACCTGGGCTGGGTGTGAGCTACCGCATCGAGCTGCGCCCGGCTGCGGTTCGAGCGCTCACGAAGATCGATCACCAAGACCGCGAGCGCATCCGAGGCGCGATTGCGCTACTCGGCGACGACCCACGCCCACCTTCCGCGAAGCCGTTGCGCGGTCGCCCCGCCTGGCGCGTGCGCGTCGGTGACTACCGCATCATCTACACGATCGACGACGGAGTGCTGCTGGTTGTCGTCGTGACGCTTGGCCATCGCCGCGACGTCTACGAACGCTGAGCAGGCTCAGTCGCCGGTCGGCTCCAGCCAGTAGATCGCCGTCTCGCCGTACCTCGACACCTTGTCGAGCGTGAGCCCGGCGGGCCAGGCGGGCACCGGCGTGCGTGACGAGCGCTCGAGGGCGATCACGGCATCCGGCGCCAATCGCGGCACGAGCCCCTCGAGCACGTGGTCGAGCTCGAGCCCGCCGACCTCGTAGGGCGGGTCGATGAACACGAGGTCGAACTCGTCGAGCGCCGAGGAGAGGTACGACGTGGCGGGCTTGCCGATGATGCGGATGCTCGGCCTCGCCGAGCTCCCCACCCCGCGCCCCGTCTGGGTCGCTCGACCAGAGACCAGCGCCGCATTGGCCTTGCACACCTGCACGGCCGCATACGACTTCTCGACCAGCACGGCCGAGGCGGCGCCGCGGCTGATCGCTTCGAGCGCGAGGGCTCCCGAACCGGCGTAGAGGTCGAGCACGCGCGCTCCGGAGATCGCGTCGCGAGCCTCGAGCGCGCTGAACAACGCCTCGCGCACGCGGTCGCTCGTGGGGCGGGTGCCCGAGCTCGGAACCTTGAGCGTCAGCGAGCCCGCGAACCCAGCGATGATGCGTGTCACGGCCTCCACGCTACTCGGCGCGAGCATCCCCTCGTCATCTGCGTCGACGCGTACCGTGCCGCCCCAGGGTGCCATTTCGCTCGTCGATCGGTCCCTCGTTGGCTGGCACCCGGAAGTGGGACGTAATGCGGGACCGATCGAGGCGTGTCGTGCACGCCGCGCACGTTGAGCAACACGTCGAGCAGGGCGGCGCAGCGCGTCGGGCGGCGCGAGTACCGTTGAGCCTGTGAACACTGGCCCGGGCGTCGTGAATCCGCTTGACGCCAAGCTCAGCAGCGCTCTGGGCGACCGCAGCGCGAACTCGCTGAAGAAGGCGTTCGGGATGCTCACCGTGGGCGATCTGCTCACCCACTATCCGCGGCGCTATGCCCGGCGCGGCGAGCTCACCGCGCTGAGCGAATTGCGCGTCGACGAGTCGGTGACGATCGTGGCGGAGGTCATCGAGGTCGTCGAGCGGTCGATGCGGCAGCGCAAGGGCTCAATTCTCGAGGTGCGCATTACCGATGGCAAGGGCATTCTCGTGCTCACGTTCTTCAACCAGGCGTGGCGCAAGAACGATCTGAAGCCCGGTGTGCGGGGCATCTTCGCGGGCAAGGTCGGCGAATACCGCGGCACACGACAGCTCGCGCACCCCGACTACGAGCTCTTCGAGGCGGGTGACGAGCGCGACTCGGGGCCCGAGGCGAAGAAGTGGGCGATGATGCCGATTCCGATCTATCCGGCGACCTCGACCGTCGCCAGCTGGCAGATCGCGAAGGCGCTCACCGTGGTGCTCGACACTCTGCAACCGATCGATGATCCGGTGCCGGCCGAGGTGCGCGCCGAGCAGCAGCTCATCGACCTGAGCCGGGCCTACCAGTGGGTGCACCGGCCAGAGGACGACGGGCAGTGGCGCCGCGCGCGCGACACCCTGCGATTTCACGAGGCTTTCGTGCTGCAAGCCGCGCTGCTGCAGCGGCGGGCCGCGCTGCGCGAGCAACCCGCGACACCCCGCACGCCGGGCCCCGAGCTCGAGGGCTTCGACGCCGAACTGCCGTTCACGCTGACCGACGACCAGGTTCTCGCCGGCGACGAGATCGCGCGCGACCTTGCCTCTGATGCGCCCATGAACCGGCTCGTGCAGGGCGAGGTCGGCTCGGGCAAGACCCTCGTGGCGGTGCGCGCCATGCTCGCGGTCGCCGAGAGCGGCGGTCAGAGCGCGCTACTCGCCCCGACCGAGGTGCTCGCCGCGCAGCATCTGCGCTCGATCGTGCACACCCTGGGTCCCGATCGCGCGGCCCGCCTCAGGCCGGTGCTGCTCACCGGGCAGCTGCCGATGGCCGAGCGGCGCAAGGCTCTGCTGGCGATCGCGAGCGGAGCATCCCGCATCGTCATCGGCACCCACGCCCTGCTCGGCGACCAGGTGCAGTTCGCCGACCTCGGGCTCGTCGTGGTCGACGAGCAGCACCGCTTCGGCGTCGAGCAGCGCGAGAGCCTGCGCCGCAAAGGTGCTGTGCCGCCGCACGTGCTCGTGCTCACGGCGACGCCGATCCCGCGCACGGTGGCCATGACGGTCTTCGGCGACCTCGACATTTCGACGATCGCGATGCTGCCGGCCGGTCGCACGCCCATCGTCAGCCACGTCGTGCCGCTCGCCGACAAGCCCGGCTGGTGGAACCGCATCTGGCAGCGACTCGGCGAAGAGCTCGAGCAGGGGCGCCAGGGCTTCGTCGTCGTGCCGGCGATCGACCCCGCGACGCGCGAAGACGACCCGGATGCCTTAGCTGACGACCCGACCGACGGCTCTGCCGACGACGTGGATGCGGTGGCCCGCCCGCCCGCGACCGTCGCCGAGCTGACGCCCCTGCTGCAATCGCATCTCGCGCTCGCGGGGCGCCGAGTCGAGCCGCTGCACGGCCGCATGGCGACAGATGAGAAAGACGCGACGATGCAGGCTTTCGCGCGCGGCGAGATCGACGTGCTCGTTGCCACGACGGTCATCGAGGTCGGCGTCGACGTGCCGAACGCCTCGACCATGGTCGTCGTCGATGCCGATCGGTTCGGCGTGAGCCAGTTGCACCAGCTGCGCGGCCGCGTGGGGCGCGGCGGCGTGCCCGGGCTGTGCCTGTTCGTGACCGCCGCGCTGCCCGAGACTCTGGCGCGCGAGCGCGTTGAGGCTGTCGCGAGCACGCTCGACGGCTTCGAGCTCGCGCAAATCGACCTTGAGCTGCGCCGCGAGGGTGACGTGCTCGGCTCGACCCAGAGCGGCGGGCGCTCGAGCCTCAAGCTGCTGCGGGTCGCCACCGACGGCGACCTGATTCTCGCGGCGCGCAAGGCCGCCGCCGGGGTGCTCGAGGGGGATGCGACGCTGAGCGGGCATGCGGCCTTGAAGGCCGCGCTCGAGCGCCGCCTCGACGACTCAGCCCGCGCCTATCTCGACATGAACTGACTCGCCAAGAATTGAGCGGGGGGGTCGATTTCGTGGCGGCGGAGTCACGGGGCAAGATAACGGTGTGAGGGTCATCTCGTACAACCTGCGCAAGCATGCCGCTCGGGGCGAGCTCGAGAAGCTGGTCGACACCCACTCACCCAATCTGCTGTGCTTGCAAGAGGTCGACACTGAAGACCTGCCGCGTGAGCTCGGCCCGCTCCACCTCGCTGATGCCACGAGGCTGAATCGGCTCGGCCTGGCGATCTTTTACAACCGCGAGCGATTCGAGGCCCTCAACACGCAGGCCTTCTCGCTCAAGCGATCGCTGCACGACATCATCGCCAAACCAGCTCACGAGCGACTGCTCGGCAGCCACCTCATCGATCGCCTGCACGATCGTGAACTGGTGGTCGGGTGCTTTCACGCGGCGCCGCTCACCGCGCTCAACTCGCTGCGGCGCACGCAGATTCGCGCGGCGCACGTGGCCCTCGACAGTTTCGGGTCGACTTTGCCGACTCTCATGGTCGGCGACTTCAACTATCCGGTGTTCAAAGACCACCTTTCGACGAGCGTGCAAGAAACCGGGCACGAGGTGACGCTGAGCGACTCGCGCACCTACACGCGCTACAAGTTCTTCCGAGGCCACTTCGACTTCGCAACGTCAATCGGCCTCGACATCACCAGAGTGACGACTCTGCCGCAGGGGCAGTCTGACCACTTGCCGATTTTGGTGACCGCGAAGTACGCCGACGGCGGCACGGTTGACACCGGTTCGATTGAGACCACGATCATCGGCGACGAAACATCCGCGTGATCTGCGCTCGCTAGGGTGGGGGCATGAGCACCATTGCTGTTGTTCCCGGGTCTTTCGACCCCGTCACCCTCGGCCACCTCGATGTGATCGAGCGCGCGGCGGGCATCTTCGATGCTGTGCACGTCGTCGTCGTGCACAACCCGGCGAAAGAGGCGATGCTGCCGATCGCGCAGCGGGTCTCACTCATCGAGCAGGCGGTCGCTGACCGCGCGTTGCCCCACAGCATTCTCGTCACCAGTTGGAGCGTAGGGTTGCTCGTCGACTACTGCTCTGACGTCGGGGCGAGCGTGCTCGTGAAGGGCGTGCGCAGTCAGGTCGACGTCGCGTACGAGACGCCGATGGCGATCGTCAACCGCAATCTCGCAGGTGTCGAGACGATCTTCATGCTGCCCGACCCCGCGCACGCGCACGTCTCGAGTTCGCTCGTGCGGCAGGTCTCGGCGCTCGGGGGTGACGTGGCACCGTACGTTCCGCGCGCGGTCGCAGAGTACCTCGACACGGTCGACAGCGACTGACGCGCGCTGGCGCACCACTCAGTGTTTCACCGCACGCCAGTGGCTAAGGTGGCCATCATGGGTGCATGGGGAACAGGCGCGTTCGAGAACGATGCGGCGGTGGATGCCGTCGACGAAATCGTCGACGGAACCTTTTCGTTCGATGACCTGCGCGAGCTCATGGCCTCGGACTACCTCGAGGAGCCGGGTGGCTCAATCGCCCTTGCCTTGACCGACGTAGCGCTCACGGCACTCGGGCGCATCGACCCTCCGGCGGCCCTCGACGAGGTAGACATCCGCCTGCTGTCGACTCAGCTGGACGACCCGACCTACGACCTCATCCTCACCGCGGCTGAGCGTGCCGTCAGTCCTGACGGGTCAGAGCTCTACGAGGTGTGGGAAGAAGCGGGCGAGGATGACTTGAGGGAATGGCGAACCGCATCTCTCACCGCGATCGAAGCGCTCCGCGCTGCGATCTCTGAATGAACAGGACCACGATGACGCACTCCCTGACCCTCGGCTACAAGGCCTCGGCTGAGCAGTTTGACCCGCGCGAGCTCGTCGAGATTGCCGTCGCGGCCGAGGCGCACGGCATGCAGAGCGTGGCAGTGAGCGACCACTTCCAGCCGTGGAGGCACGCCGGGGGGCATGCTCCGTTCTCGCTGACGTGGATGTCGGCGGTCGGCGAGCGCACGTCGAGCATCCGTATCGGAACCTCGGTGATGACGCCGACCTTCCGCTACAACCCTGCCGTGCTCGCGCAGGCCTTCGCATCGATGGGTGTGATGTATCCGGGGCGCATCTTCCTCGGCGTCGGCACGGGTGAGGCGCTCAATGAGATCGCGACCGGCTTCGCCGGCGCGGGCGAGCAAGAGTGGCCCGAGTTCAAAGAGCGCTTCGCGCGCCTGCGCGAGAGCGTCGACCTCATGCGGCAGCTCTGGAGCGAAGACCGCGTGAACTTTCGCGGCGAGTACTACTCGACCCACGACGCCTCGATCTACGACCGACCCGAGACCCCCGTGCCGATCTACATCGCCGCGGGCGGGCCGTTCGTGGCGCGCTACGCCGGCCGCGCGGGCGACGGGTTCATCTGCACCTCGGGCAAAGGCGTCGAGCTCTACACCGAAGAACTGATCCCGGCCGTGAAAGAGGGCGCCGAGAAGGTCGGCCGCACCTTCGAGCAGATCGACCGCATGATCGAGATCAAGCTCTCGTATGACACCGACCTTGACGCGGCACTCGAGAACACCCGCTTCTGGTCGCCCCTCTCGCTCAGCAAAGAGCAGAAGCACGACATCACCGATCCGATCGAGATGGAGCAGGCGGCGGATGCCCTGCCGATCGAGCAGATCGCGAAGCGGTGGATCGTCGGCAACGACCCTGACGTCGTGGTGGCCGAGATCGCGAAGTACGTTAACTATGGAATGAACCACCTCGTGTTTCATGCGCCGGGGCACGACCAGCGCCGATTCCTCGAGTTGTTCGAGCGCGACCTCGCCCCTCGCCTGCGCGCGCTGGGCAGTTAACATCGCATGAGCACCCACGCTGCCCGTCGTCGTCCGGCTCACCGCTGGCACGCACGATCGACGACTCGTGCGGTCTTTGCGTCGTGCGTCGTCGCGCTGTCGGTGCTCGCGGCAGTCGGAATATCGGCCCCGCCGAAGCGTGACACCGTTGCCCTCGACGTGCAGCAGAAGCCGCAGTCACTGGCCTTGATCGTCTCGCCCCCAGCCGCGCCCATTGTTACGCGGCACGACTTCGGGGCCACTGCCGGATTCGACACCTACATCGAGGGCGGCACGAACCACGACTGGGCGAAGCTTGTGCTGCTCAAGGCAGGGTTTCCGCTGAGTGAGAGCAATGTCACGGTCGTCACGCGGTGGATGCGCCAAGAGAATTACGTCGACGCGTGGTGGACTCGCAATAATCCGCTCAACAACGGTTGGGGCTCGGGCGGCGGGGGCGGTACCGGCCGCTATTCGACCCTCGTCGACGCTGCCGACAACGCTGCCGAAGCGCTGCTCACGCTGGCGAGGTACAGCGAGATCGTGCGAACCCTGCGCGCATCCGCGCCGACCGATGAGGTTGAGCGCGCGATCTGGTTCTCAGGCTGGGCATCTGGCATGTACAACAACGGGCAGCACTGGTCGTATGCCGACGTGCCCGTGATCACGGCCCCACCGAGCGCCTGGGGCCGATAGCCGCCGGGCGCCCGGTTCGGTGCCGTCATCGTCCGTGCTAGCGCGGGGGAAGCAACAGCAGCGCGAGTCGCTGCTGCTGCCGTTCGCGTTGCTCGGTCGAGAGTTCGCGCTCGACGCGCCGTGCTCGGCGATCACGCGAGTCGAGCTCGCGCGGTCGTCGGCTCCAGGCGACGAGTGCCACGCCCAGCCGAAGGGCCAGGCGGTCGACGAGGCCGACGCTCCGCGCGGGCGCGCGGTTCTCGAGCGGCGAACTCGGAGGGTGCTGCTGTTGGCGACCCGGTCGGGTCGCCGTCATGGTGCTGTTCATCAGAAGGGTGTCCTCACTGCAGTGGGGCGCACGGTCGTGCATCCCTGTCCGGGGACTCCGCTCGTGGCGAAGCCAGGAAGGCGGCACGCGCAGCAGCGCGCGCCGCCCGAGAGCCCTGCGCAGCGCGACCTCGATCAGGTGCGGCTGTCAGGGCCGTGGCGAATCCGAGAGTTCTCGAATCGAGCTTCGAGAGCGTCGCCACCGACAGAGCGGGCGGCGGAACAGCTGCAGCCCGACTAGACGGTGAAGACGCCGACGAAGCCGGCGGTGGTGAGAATCATTCCCAGGGTGAATCGAGTCAACACAGTCGGCCTCCTTTCGTCGTATGGCGCTCGCAGAATCTAGCGCTTCAACGCGAGACGGTGCAACACGACCAGCCATGAGGTTTTCATATCGTGATGTACAAATACCCCCTGGGGTATGCGATAGCATGGGTGTGACGCAATCGAAGGAGTCACGATGTGCCAGCAAGTCACGTGCCGCAAGTGCGGCAAAGCCACCTGGACCGGGTGCGGTCAGCACGTCAATCAGGTGATGCGCGGTGTTCCGCAGCGTGACCGCTGCCAGGGCCATGAGAATGAGCCCGGCTTCTTCGCGCGACTCTTCTCACGCGCATAGCGGTGGTGGATCAGGAGAACGCGAGCACGTAGGACGCTCCTGAACGACTGCGGTGCGGCGGTCTGCCCTCGCGCAAGCGAGCAAGCCCCTCGATGACCAGATCGACCATGAGCGCATACTCCTCGTGGTGATCGTGGTGTTCGCGGATCGTGCGACTGATCCCCGGATACTGGTCGGCCAGGGCGCCGTCATACAGCGCCTGCGCACGATCACCGAGGGCGGCTGCGTTCGGGCGGCGCGCCTGCTGGGCGGTGAATCCCATGATCGTGCCGTCCACGATGTGCAGCCCGTGGTGGGCGAGCTGGGGCGTGAAGCCGCCGTCGAGCAGGGCGGTCGTGATCGCTTCGGCATAGCGCAACCGGGCGTCTCCGACACGGGGTCGCACCGTGACCAGATCGACGGCCCAGGGCCGCTCGAGCAGAGCGCGGTGGGCGCGGTGCATGATCGCCGAAAGGCGAGCACGCCAGTCGTCAGCGGTGGAGGGCGTCTCGTCGATCCACGACTGCACGATGGCGTCGACCATGGCGTCGAGCAGAGCGTCTTTGCTCGGAACGTGGCGATACAACGACATCGCTTCCACACCCAACTCGGTGCCGAGCCGGCGCATGCTCAGGGCTTCGAGGCCGTGCGCGTCGACGAGGGCGAGCGCGGCCTGCAGCACGCGGTCGTAGCTGAGGGCATCCCGAGGCGGGGTCATGCGTCCTCCTTGACAGGGCGGTCACGCGGTGGGTAGTTTACGGCGTAAGCATACAGTGTAAACAGATCCGCGCAAGCCCAAGGAGCCCGTCATGAAGTCGATCGTCGCCACCACCTACGGCGGACCGGAAGTGCTGCGGGCGGTGGATGCTCCCGACCCCGTCGCGTCAGATGGCCAGGTGCTCGTGCGCGTCGCCGCGAGCTCGGTCAACCCGCTCGACTGGCACGAGCTGCGCGGCACGCCCTATGTCGTTCGGATCATGCGCGGCCTGCGCGCCCCCAAACCCAGCGGCCACGCCATGGGGTCAGACGTAGCGGGTGTCGTCGAGTCGGTCGGGCCCGGCGTGACGCGGTTCGCCGTGGGTGACGAGGTGCTCGGCTTCGGGTCGGGGGCCTGGAGCGAGCTCATGGTCGTGGGCGAAGCGGGCCTGGTGCTCAAGCCCCCGAGCCTCGCGATTCTCGACGCCGGAGGGGTCGGCGTCGCTGCCATCACGGCACTGCAGGGTCTGCGCCGCGGGGGCCTGGTCGCCCCGCTCACGTGGGGCCCGGGTGAGGTCGAGCCGATGCGCCCTCGCGTGCTCATCATCGGTGCCTCCGGTGGGGTCGGCACCTTCGCGGTTCAGCTCGCCAAGCTGCTGGGCGCGCACGTCACTGCCGTGACGAGTGCGCGCAATGTCGAGCTCGTCGCACGCTTGGGTGCCGACGATGTCATCGACTACACGACCACTGAGGTGACGCAGGGACTGGCTCGGTTCGATCTGATTTTCGAGCTCGCTGGCAACCGTCGGTTGCGCGACCTGGCGCGCATCCTGACTCCGACCGGGTCGCTCGTCGCGTGCGGGGCGCCACGCGGGCAGTGGCTTGCGCCGCTCGCGGCACCGGCTCGGCTCGCCGTCGCCACTCGCTTCTCGCCACGCACCTACGGATCGTTTCTCGCGAAGCGCGACACCGCTGATCTGCAGGCGCTCGCCGACTGGCTCGAGACCGGCGCACTGCGCGTTGTCATCGATGAGTTCTACCCGGTTGCGCGCATCGTCGCGGCTGTGGCTCACGGTGAGACCGGTCACGCCCGGGGCAAAGTGATCGTGACCCTCTGAGCTACGCGCCCGCCACCACGACGGCGATCGGTTCGGTGCGCGCGGCCTCGCGGTCGCGGTGGTCTTTGCGCAGCGCGGTGCCCCCGATGATGAGCGCGCACGCGATGATGACGAGGTTCTTGACGATGTACTGCCCTTCGAGCGTGAGCCCGAAGGGCACGATGGTGAAGCAGACCTCGGGCAAGAGAACGAGCGGCAGGAACGTGCCGGGCATCTGCGGAATCAGCAACAACAGGGCCACGCGGGTCAGGCGGGGAACCAGGAAGGCGATGCCGATTGCCACCTCCCACAGACCGAGCAGCGGAATGATGATTTCGGGCGTGAGCCAGTAGATCGTCGCGGCAACAAGGTCGTAGGCCGGGCTCAGTTCGCCGATCATCTTGAGGGCGCCGAACCAGATGAACACGACACCGAGCGCGAAGCGCGCGAACTGGATGCCGACGGCATCCATCGTCCAGACGACGAGGCGGTCGAAGGCGTCGAGCAGGGTGGTGAGGGTCGACATGGAGTCTCTTTCAGGTCAGTATCTCAACGCTAAGCGAGCCACCTGGATGCCGGATGCTCGCACGGTGTGCACCGCCT
>JBBQKE010000028.1:0-11270 GCA_038326585.1 Actinomycetales bacterium
CGAATCGCCGAGAGCGACCGAGCGGATGCTCGATGACGAGGTCGTCGTCGGCTAGAGCGTCGGCAGGTCGACGTCGACGACCCGCTCGACGAGTGGAGTCTCGACCACGCCGCGTTGCACCCCACCCGCGACTGCAGGCAAGGCTGAGGCGATCGTGGTCGTGATCGCACCGAACACGATGGCGAGCGCGCCCAGGCCGGTGAGGAAGGCGGTCATGGGCGTCAGTCGGCGGTGCCGCTCGAGCGAGATGACGATGCCGCCGACGAGCAAGAGGGTCGCGCCGGTGATGGCGAATGCGATCATGATCTGTTCCCGTCGGGTTTCGGGGGCGTGCACGCGCCTGGGTGGGCACTGGGGTGAAAAAACTTCTCACTTCTAGCCCCTTCAGGATACCGCGATTGCGCGGCAAGGGGAGCCCCCGAGTCGGGGGTGTCAGATCGTGCCGTCATCGCGTGGGGAGCTGAAAGTCGTCAATCTTCTCGATACGCACGTCGCCGAGCGTCGGGCGGCCCCTCTCCGGGCCGTGATCAGTGACGACCCACGTGACCACAAGCATGATGAGCACAACGGCTGCCGCCGTGATCATGCGAAGCCGAACGCCTCGAAGCATTCGGGGACTCCAGTATGGAGCGGGGAGCTGCCGATTCGGGTACGTCAGCCCAGGCGCCGTCGGGTACAGCGCTCAGCGCAAGGTACTCCTCGCCGCGTCGTCGCGCCACCCGGGTGCGATGACACGACAGAATAGGGAAGTGACGTCATCGGGGGAACCACCACGGCATCGTGACGTGCTCGACGCCGTCGCGGCGTCACTCGAGTCGACGCTGGTCAAGGCCACCGCACTGCAGGTGGAGCCCACCGGCAATGGCTTCACCCACGGCTACCGGGTGACTCTGCGGGGCACCGCGGGCGACGTCGCCGATCACACCGTCTTCGTCGAGACGATGCCCCCAGAGGCAACTCGGCCGGGTGTGCTCACTCTGCGAAACCCGGCATCGGGCGAGCGCGTCGATGTCTGGGTGTACCCGGCAGACCCCGCGCTACCCGCGCTGCGCACCGCTGTCTACGCTGAAGCCGCGGGAGTGGTGCTCGCGAGACTGGGTCTCCCGGTCGAGGGATTGAGGGTCAGCCTGGCGGCATACCGACCGGGCAAGCGCGCTGTGGTGCGGGTCGACACCACGAGCACCGCGTACTTCCTCAAGGTTGTGCGACCCCCCGCCGCCGAACCGTTGCAGGCGAAGCACACGCTCTGGCGCGAGGCGTCGATACCGGTTCCCGCGGTACTGGGCTGGAGCGAAGAGGGCCTGGTTGCTCTCGAGGCGTTGCACGGCGCAGAAGTGATCTCGCTACTCGATAGCGTTCAGCACCCCGCGGCGCTGCTCGACGAGCTCGAACGCATCGTGTCGGCGATCGCGACAGTGCCGTCGACCGCAGCGGCACGAGCATCGCTCGTGCGACGCATCGACTGGTACGAAGAACGGTTGATCGAGCAGATGCCCGAGCACGATGGTCTCATCGAGCGCACGTCGCGCACGATTGCTCGTCGCTTTCGCGCGGGTGGGGCTCCGCCGCCATCGCGCACGGTGCACGGTGACCTGCATCTGGCGCAGTTGCTCGCTGATCCCAACTCGCCGACGACGGTCACGGGGCTGCTCGACATCGATACCTCTGGCTGGGGTGACCCCGCCGATGACGCAGCCGCGCTCTACGCGCACTTGATCGCCACCGTCGTGCACGACGGGGGGAGCAGCGTGACGGTGAGAGCGCGGCGCTGCTCGGTGCTCGCCGATGGGTGGCGTCGTCGTTGGTTCACGGCGTCTGAGGCGGGCTTCGTCGATCGAGCGCACGCGATTGCGGCGACCCAGTTGCTCGGACACGCTCTCTCGCGATCGGCAGCGGGCACCGCCGGGGCCGCCGAACTCATCGAGCGCGCCTATCGAGTGGTCAATGCAGATGAGAGACCTCTCACCGGCTCCTCCTGGTGATCTCATTCGGGCGAGAGAGAGTTGCCTCATCGACGCGGGCCGCTCGGCACGCGAAAGGGAGGAACACCATGAACAACAAGAATTGGATCGCCATTGGGGCGGCGTCCGCACTCAGCATCGGAGTTCTCGCGAGCGGCGCTGCCACGGTGGCGAACGCCATGCCGCTCATCGAGAACGCTACGGGGCTCAGCCTGCCGGGGCTCGACACCCTGCAGTCGGGCAACGGCTCGGCAGACGTCGACTTCAGCGTGACGAGTGACAGCATCGTCTCACCGGCCTCGAGCGACTCGCCGGTGAGCCTCACGTCGGCCGACTCTGCAGTCTCGGCGGACAGCCCGGCGAGCCCTGCCTCGGTCAACAGCCCGGCGTCGCCGGCGTCGGTCGACAGCCCTGCCAGCCCTGCCTCGGTCAACAGCCCGGCGTCGATTGACAGCCCTGCGAGCCCTGCATCGATCGCGAGCCCGGCGAGCGTCGACTCGGTCGACTAGACACTGTCGGCAGCGGCCCCCGATGAGAACACTCTCATGGGGGGCCGTTGTCGTTCTCATGACCACAGTGAAGACTGAGGTCACCCCGAAAGGACCCGCACATGTCGCCCGCACCCCGCTGGATCACGATCTCAGCTGCTTCGGCGCTCGGGCTCGGCATGCTGGCGAGCGGAGCCGTCGGTGTCGCCAACGCGATCCCGCTCGTCGATTCATCGACCACGGCTGAGGTGCCTCCTATTTCGAACCTGCCCGCCAGTGCGACAGACGACGTCAAGGGGTCAGGCGACGCGTCTTTTCCCGTTCCCGCGTCGAGCCCCGAGGTGTCGAGCTCCGCGGCGCCTCCGGCCATGCAGCCGGCCCCGGCACCGCAGCCGGTAGCACCGCAGCCGGTTGCCCCGGTCGCTCCCGACAGTGTGTCGGTGGCGTCACCCGACAGCATCGATTCGGTCGACTGACTCGGCGTTCGCCATTCGACGTGCGTGCACCGCGCAGGTGGTGAGCCATCACACGAGGCGGTAGCCCATTCCGCGCACGGTCTCGATGCGATCGGCTCCGATCTTGCCCCGCAGGTAGCGAACGTAGACGTCGACGACGTTCGAGCCCGGGTCGAAGTCGAACCCCCACACCCTGCTCAGGAGCTGCTCGCGCGACAACACTTGCTCGGGGTGGCGCACGAACTGCTCGGCGAGCGCGAATTCACGCGCCGACAGGTCGCTCGTGCGCTCACCGACGCTCACGCGCCGCGTCGTGAGGTCGAGAGCGATATCGCCGTGTCGCAGCACGGTCTCGGCGACTGTCTGCTGGCCCGATTCGCGCAGTCGCAGACGGATGCGCGCCATGAGTTCGTCAAACTTGAACGGCTTGGGCAAATAGTCGTTGGCCCCACCATCGAGACCCGTGACCGTGTCGTCAACACTCGTGCGCGCCGTCAGCATGATGATCGGCATCGTCTCGCCGCGGGCACGCAACCGCGTCAACACCTCGAAGCCGTCGATGCCCGGCAGGCCCACATCGAGCAGAATGAGTTCGAAGGATCCCGTCGCAACAAAATCGAGGGCCGAGAGTCCGTCAGTGACGACGGTGGGAGAGTAGCCCGCGGCGGCGAGGCCCTTCTCGATGAACGACGAGATGCGCTTCTCGTCTTCGACGATGAGGATGCTGGTCACGAGTGGCTCCCTGGCGATGATGAAGGCGCTGAGCCCCACGGCTCGGCGAAGCCGTGCGCGGGGGGCGGCGGCGCTGCCCCGGTGTCGACGGTCGGTATGACGATGCCGAAGCGCGAGCCGTCGGGCGAAGTCTCAAGACTCACATAACCGCGGTGCGCCCGAGCGATCGCGGCCACGATGGGCAGGCCCAAACCGGAGCCGCCGATACCGCGGCCGGTGTCAGCGCGCCCGAATCTTTCAAAGATGCGGCGCTCGGCACCATCGGGAATTCCGGGACCCTCATCGGCTACCCAGAACTCGACAGAGCCGGCGTAGGTCGTGCTGCCGACGCGGATGATCGAGTCGTGGGGCGAGTACTTCGCGGCGTTGTCCGCCAACTGCAACCAGGCCTGGGTGATGCGGGCCGGCGAGAGAAACGCGACAGCGTCGGCAGAGGCATCGAGCTGCCAGCGTCGGTCGGGAATCGCCTCCATCTTGCTGAAGACCAGAGCGGTGAAGTCGGCGATATCGGTGGGCTCCGCGAGCGAGGCGAGATGCTCGGCTCGAGCGAGGGCGTCGATGTCGTCGACAAGCCCCGCCATGCGATCGAGTTCGTCAATGGCGATGTCGCGGGCGGCTCGCACATCGGCGGGTTTGGTCGCATCGAGCAGTTCGAGGTGGCCGCGCACGATGGTGATGGGCGTCTTGAGTTCGTGGCGTACATCGTCGAGCAGTTGACGTTGGCTGGTCAAGGCCTCGTCGATGCGGTCGAGCATGGCGTTGACAGTCTCGGTCAGCGCAGAGACGTCGTCGTTGCCGTGCACGGGGATGCGTTCAGAAAGATCTTCTGCCGTGATGCGCGATGCGGTCTCTGAGAGCGTACGCAGCGGGGCGAGCAACCGTCCCGCGACGAACCAGCCGGCAATACCGATGGCGGCGAGCGAGAGCAGGGCAAGCCCTGCGTAGGTGAGGAAGGCGCCCGCCACTTCGTCGACGGCGCGCTGAGCATCCACGGCGGTGACGTAGGCGCCCGCCTGCTCGCTGCCCGCGATCACCACCGGTACCGAGACGTAGCGCAGGGTGCCCAGGGTGGTGATGGCGGTGCCCAACGTCACCGAGCCGGTGCTCGCCTCGTTCCAGACGCGCTCGATGAAGGCGGGGTCGTCTTCGAGGTGAAAGTCGATCTCGGTGCCGGGGATGAACCGCGCCGCGCCGTCGATGAGCGCCACGCTGCTCTCGTGTCGACCCGGCACGAGTCGCGACATCACCGCGCTCAGGGCCTCTTCTACGGTCGTGAACTCCGCGGTGTCGCTCTCGGGAACAGCCACAGACGTGCCATTCTGCGCCGACGACTCTCCCGTGACGATTCCCCGCGCAGCCTCGACAGTCGCGAGTAGTTCGTCGTCGATCGTGCTGAGCACGCGGTCACGCTGCACGACGTAGGCGGCAAAACCCGAGACCGACATGCCGAGGCTTGTCACGATGAGGATGACGGCGAGGATGCGCGACCGCACCGAGACGCGTGGGAGCGCGGTGCGGGCCATGTTCACATTATCGCCGGTCAAGTGTCGGGGCCTCGGGCACATGAGAACACTCTCACCGTCGTGAGTTCCCCTCGCGGGCGATCAGGCCGAATTGTCGTCGGTGATGAAACCGAGTCGCGCCAACTGGTCAGCAAGCCCCGCACCATCGGGCGCCCACACCCAGGGCGGCCCGTCGCCGTCGTGGTGTGGCGCGTCGTCACCCCGACTGCGTCCGCCGGCGAGCACCGCCTCCGGCGTCGACAGTTGACGGATGGCCACTGCGGCAACGTTATGGGGGTGCGCGTCGATGAAGGCCCGGTACAAGTCTTCGTCGTGTTGCCCGTCATCGCCGATAAGCACCCAGCGAACATCCGGAAACTCTCTCGCCAGTCTCTCCAGGCTGGTGCGCTTGTGCTCGCGTCCGCTGCGGAACAGGCGGTCGTGCGTTGGCCCCCAGTCAGTGAGCAGCATCGTGCCCTCGGGGTACAGATGCCGGCTCATGAACCGATCGAGCGTCGGGGCGACGTTCCAGGCTCCCGTCGAGAGGTACACCACCGGTGAGCCGTGGTTCTCGCGAACGAGCCTTTCGAGCATGACGGCCATCCCGGGAACGGGCCGTCGAGCGTGTTCGTCCAGCACAAAGGTGTTCCATGCGGCCAGGAACGGTCGCGGAAGCGCTGTGACCATGACGGTGTCGTCGATGTCGCAGACGACGCCCAGACGGGCTTCGGGGCGCACCACATAGATGCGTGCCTCGACCTCGAGTGAGCCCGGTGCCTGCAATCTGATCGTGCGCAGGCCCGGCTCGAGATCAACGGCGAGATCGACGTCGACGACGCCTCCGCGGTCGGCAGTGACCTCGAACTCGCGATCGCCGATGCGCACGGTGACCGGGCTGTCGGCCACGGGAATGCTCACGAAGCTGCGCCAGCCCCGAATGGTCGAGCGAGTTCTCGCGTTCTTCGGAGGCCGTGCGAGCAGTACGCGGCAGAGCACGCGGATCCAGCCGTCGCCCCCGTATCCGCTATACGGAATCACAATGGGTTCGAGACCGCGGCGTCGCCCCCACCGTGCACGCAGCCGGTGTAGCCGGTCTTCGATGGCGACCGCGCGCCGCGCCCACCGAGCTGGCGTCACGGTCGCAGGGTCTTCCCTCTCGTCCGGCACAGAACCAGTCTTGCAGACTCGCAGAACGAACGTTCTCCCCACGAATCCTCATGTCACCAAGATCTGAGGGGTACAGTGTGACTCAACGAAAGGGTCAGATCGTGCTCACTATTGATTCCAGCGCTGTGCTGATGTCGTCCGCTGCTCCGATCCGAAACGAGCCCGTGCAGGCCCGCAGCACAGCGCGACTGGCGACTTTGCTCGACTCCGCCGCCGCCGTGATCGACGAGATCGGCTACGAGCGCCTCACGACGGCGATGGTCGCCGAGCGTGCCGGGGCTTCGATCGGCACGGTCTACCGCTACTTTCCCGACCGCATCGCGGTGCTGCAGAGTCTTGCGGCCCGCAACGTCGAACAGCTCATGGCCCGCACCGCCGACGAGATGAAGGCGGGTCGACACGATTCCGTGACGGATGCTGTTCTCGGGTTGCACGCCGTCACCGTCGAGCTGTTCCGCACCGAGCCGGGCTACCGGTCGCTGCGCACCGGTGACGTCATCGACCTGCGTCCCGCGGCCACCGAGTCGACGGCCAATGCCATGGTCGCGACCGCTGTCACCGACGCCCTCGTGGCTCATTACGGTGCCACTGATTCGGCCGACGTTCGGCTCGTGATCGGCACGGCCGTCGAACTCATCGACTCTCTCGTCGCTCGCGCCTTCGCCCGCAGCGGACGAGGCGATGGTGTGCTGCTCGAAGAGTCTGAGCGCGCGCTCCGCTCTGTGCTCGCTGGCCGCCTGTAACGTCAACGATCCTCGGCCGCCGATGCGGCCGTCTGGAGAACTGCCCAGAATCCCTCCCCACGGGCATGCCCTCTGCTCCGAATGCTGTTTGACTGGACGCGCGCTGAGCGCCAACAGTGCACCGAACAGCGCGTCACTCACGGCATCAGCCGGGCAGCAGGCGATCGGAAGAGGGCATTGTGATCGAGTTCAGTTCCATCTCTAAGGTCTTCGACGACGGCACCGTGGCTGTGGATGAATTCAGTCTCGTCATCCCCTCGCACCAGACGACGGTGCTCGTCGGCTCGAGCGGCTGCGGCAAGACGACTCTGCTGCGCATGATCAATCGCATGGTCGACGCGACCTCTGGCGCGCTCGAGATCGATGGTGAGAACGTTGCCGACATCGAGCCCGTGAAACTGCGCCGCCGCATCGGCTACGTGATGCAGAATTCCGGGCTGCTGCCGCATCGGCGCGTGATCGACAACATCGCGACCGTGCCCCGCCTCAACGGTGTGGCCAAGAAAGACGCGCACGCACGGGCTCTCGAGCTGATGGATACGGTCGGCCTCGACCGCGCTATGGCCGACCGGTACCCCGCCCAGCTCTCTGGCGGGCAGCAGCAGCGCGTCGGGGTCGCACGCGGTCTCGCGGTCGACCCCAACATCTTGCTCATGGACGAGCCCTTCGGCGCCGTCGACCCGATCGTGCGCGCCGACCTGCAGCAAGAGTTGCTGCGACTGCAGCGCGAACTCGGCAAGACGGTGGTGTTTGTGACGCACGACATCGACGAAGCCTTCCTCCTCGGCGACCAGGTCGTCATCTTGGAGAAGGGCGCGACGATCGCCCAGCAGGGGTCGCCACACGAGATTCTGGCCAACCCGGCGAGTGACTTCGTCGCGAGCTTCATCGGCGCCGATCGCGGCAAGCGCGCGCTGAGCATCCAGCAGATCGACGGCGCGAGCGTGCTCGTCGACGGCGACGGCAATGTTGCGGGTCGCCTGACGGAGTCGAGCCCGGCGTGACCTGGGTCGTCAACAACCTCGATCTGATTCTGCAGCTCACGCTGCAGCACATCAGGCTGAGCATCATTCCGATCGTGCTGGGCTTCATCATCGCCCTGCCGCTCGGCTGGGTGGCCTACCGCTACCGGCTCACTCGTGGGCTCGTGCTGACACTCGTCGGCCTTCTGTACACGATTCCGTCGCTCGCACTCTTCGTCATCCTGCCGCCGCTGCTCGGCATCGGCTTCTTGAGCGAGGCGAACGTGCTCATCGCGCTCACGATCTACGCCGTGGCGATCATGGCGCGCTCGGTCGCCGAGGCGCTCGCGAGTGTTGATCAGGGTGTCAAGCAGGCGGCGACGGCCATGGGCTATTCAGGCTGGGGCCGCTTCATCGCGGTCGACCTTCCCCTGGCCGGCCCCGTGCTGCTCGCCGGCCTTCGCGTGGTCGCCGTGAGCACCGTGAGTCTGCTGACCGTCGGCATCGTGGTCGGGGTGCAGAGCCTCGGATACCTCTTCACGAACGGCTTTCAGCGCGGCATCGTCGAGCAGGTGCTCGCGGGTGTTGTCATGGTGGTGCTCATCGCGCTGCTCTTCGACGGGCTGCTCGTGCTGCTCGGCCGATGGCTCATGCCGTGGGCGCGCCTTGATCGCGCCTCCAAGCGACCGGTCGAGAGTCAGCAGGACATCGAGCCGCCTGCCCAGGCGTTCGGCCGCGGCGTGCAGCAGGCGGGGGCGCGATGAACCTGTTCACCGACGCCTTCGCGTGGCTGCTCGACGCCGAGAACTGGCAAGGACCTGGCGGTCTCATCGAACTCACCGGCCAGCACTTGTGGTTCACCGCGCTGGCGGTGTTCTTCGCAGCTCTCGTCGCGGTGCCGATCGGGTGGCTGATCGGGCACACCGGGCGCGGCCGCGAGCTGGCCGTCGGCATCTCGGGCGCTGCTCGTGCCCTGCCGACCTTCGGACTGCTGTTCTTGTTCGTCATGCTCGTCGGAGTCACGTTGCGCGGGCCAGCGACGGTCGTGGTGCTCGTTCTGCTCGCGATCCCGCCGATCCTCGCAGGCGCCTACGCCGGGCTCGAAGTGATCGACCGGCGCACGATCGACGCCGCGCGTGCCGTGGGCATGACCGAGTGGCAGATTCTGTGGAAGGTCGAAGTGCCGCTCGGACTGCCGCTGCTGCTCGGGGGGCTGCGCAGCGCCACGCTGCAGGTCGTCGCCACGGTGACGCTCGCGGCCTACGTCAACCTCGGAGGACTCGGGCTGCCGATCATCCAGGGCATCGCGCTGCGCGACTACGACCGCATGCTCGGGGCGGCCATCCTGATCATCGTCATCGCCCTCACGCTCGACGCGGTCTTCGCACTGCTCGAGACCTACGCGGTGCCGCGCGGCGTGCGCGCGGCCCGCGCCCCAGAACCCCGCACCGCGTCAACCGGACGCCGGGCGGCGGTGGCAGATTCGGCCACCACCACATAGAGAAGAGACAAACGCATGTTCACAGCAAGGAACAAGGGCCGGCTCGCCATGACGGCAGCCGCGGTCGGGGCATCATTGGCCCTGGCAGGGTGTGCATCGGGCGACCCGCTGGCGCCCGAACCGGATACGGATGCTCCTGCCGAGACGATCGTCATCGGCTCGCAGGCCTACTACTCGAACGAGATCATCGCCGAGCTCTACGCCCAGGCGCTCGAAGAGGCCGGTTTCGACATCGAGCGCAACTTCAACATCGGGCAGCGCGACGCCTACATTCCCGCCATCGAGGCGGGCGAGGTCGACCTCTTCCCGGAGTACACCGGCAACCTGCTGCAGTTCTGGGTGCCCGACACGACCGCAACCCAGTCTGACGATGTCTTCGCCGAGTTGCAGGGCGCCGTGCCCGACGGGCTGCAGGTGCTCGACCAGTCGTCGGCCAGCGACCAAGACAGCTACAACGTGACCGCCGAGTTCGCCGAGGCCAACGGTCTCGAGTCGATCGGCGACCTCGCGGGCGTCGACGGGCTCATCCTCGGCGGCTTCCCTGAGCTGGAGGAGCGCCCTTACGGCCCCTCGGGTCTCGAGTCTGTCTACGGCGTGACCGTGAGCTTCCAGGCCACCGGTGACACCACGGTGGAGTCGCTGCTCGAAGGCATCGTGAACGTCGCCAACGTGTTCAGCGGTGACCCGCGCATCGGTTCGAACGGTCTCGTGACGCTCGCCGACCCCGAGGGCCTGTTCCTCGCGTCGAATGTCGTGCCGCTCGCCTCGGCTGACCTGCCCGCCGAGGCCGTCGAGATCATCAACGCGATCAGCGCCGCGCTGACGGCCGAGGGCCTCGTGTCGCTCAACGTGCAGAGCACGGTCGACCAGCAGTCGACCCCCGCGATCGCGACGCAGTGGCTGACCGAGAACGGATTCCTCGGCTAGCTAGCAGCGGCTCAGATCAGCGAAGGGGCGGGGCCACGTGGCTTCCGCCCCTTCGTCGCGTTGGGGCACGCCAGCGGGGCGACCGTGGCTCAGTCGTCGAGGGTTGTCGCGTCGCCGTCGCCGTCGCCGGGATGATCGGCGAAGCGGGCCACGTAGCGGTCGAGCACTTTCTTGACGGCAAACACCAGCAACCAGAACCCGGCGATGACCCCGACGAAGATGAGTGCCGCGTAGTCGAGGGTCTCAGCGATGCTTCGGTACCCCTCGGCCGCGGCAGATCCGACCGACACGTAGGCGAAGGCCCAGATGATGCAGGCGGGCGTGAGCCAGAGCATGAAGGTGCGATAGCGCAGCGTGCTCATGCCCACCACGAGGGGCGTGAGCGAGTGCAGCACGGGAACGAACCGCGAGATGAAGACGGCGATGCCGCCTCGATGGTCGAGAAAGTTCTCGGCGCGCTGCCAGTTCTTCTCGCCCAGGCGCTGCCCGAGACGGGATGCCCGCAGTCGCGGCCCGAAAAACCGGCCGATCGCGAACCCGAGCGAGGCGCCGAGCAACGCGCCGACGATGACCGTGATCGTCAGCGCCCAGTACTCCCCCGGGGAAGACACGCCTGTGCTCGCGACGAGCACGACCGTGTCACCGGGAACGATGAGACCGAGCAGAACCGTGGTCTCGAGCATGATGAACAGCCCCGCGAGCGCAGTGCGCAGCACCGGGTCGACCCCCTGCACCACATCGAGAATCGCGTCGAGCCATTCATTCACGTCGCGAGCCTATCGACGGGGCCTGGATGCCCCTGCAGACCCTGTTCTGTGGGTCGAGGCACAGT
>JBBQKE010000029.1:0-11202 GCA_038326585.1 Actinomycetales bacterium
CTGATTCCGCTGTCGAATATAGTCAAGGCGAGTTTAGATGATATAAGCCTGTTGTACCCAGGGCGTTCTGCAGATGACGTGGCGAGATCCTGGCTGGACGCCGGCGCAAATATTGTTATCGTAACGCGCGGTTCCGAAGGAGTTCTCGCCAGAACCTCCTCACACAGAATCGAATTGTCCTCCCAAGCGGTTGTTGTGCGTGACACTATCGGCGCTGGTGATTCGTTCATGTCGGGGTTCCTTGTTGCACTTGAGGGCGAGGGTCTTCTCGGGATGGACGGCACGGGCTTGGAAGCATTATCAAAAGGCGCGCTCGAAGACTGTCTGCGCATCGCCCAATTTTGCGCAGCCTTCACCGTTTCAAACGACGGCAACAGTTCGCCAACTCGGGAGCAGCTAGACAACTGGATAACCTAATGGATTTGGTTTTACTGCATCGGCTCTCTCGGAGCCTTTGTAGGACATACCGACAAGAGAGCGACACTTACGGAAAGGCTTCACGGAGATGACGGATAAGGTTGCCATGGTCTTGGCTGAGCTTGAGGGAGTGTTCGCCTCCACAGATTATGACGGCGAGAAGGGATTTCTCGAGGAGGTGCTGGCCGCACGTCAGATCGTGTGTGTCGGCGCCGGCAGGGTGGGACTGGTGCTCGCAAGCTTCGCGAAACGTCTGCGCCACTTGGGGAAAGAAGCCTTCTGGATCGAGGATCAGACCATCCCCCGGATGGGGAAGGGAGATCTAATGGTGGTTGGATCGGGATCTGGCGAAACAAGGTCAATAGTAGGACTCGCTGAGATTGCAATCAGCAACGACTTGAGAATTGCGCTTCTCACCGCCACCAGGGATTCCAGCCTGACCAAGATGGCCCACGCCCATGTGACGCTAAATTGCCCCTCCAAGAACAGCGATAGCAGTCTTGTAGATTCGATGCAGCCCATGACAACTCTCTTCGAACAATCAAGTCAAATATATCTCGACGCGATTGTCCTCGAGTTGATGTCAGTAATGTCTCTTACCTCGGACCAGATGGGACAACGTCATAATGTCATCGAATAGTCAGCGGTTGTCTTACGCTGCCTCTGTCATCTCGGCGTCTCCTCGAGCTTTCTTCGACACACTGTGTTTGATTGATACTGGAGGCATCGATCGGCTTCATATTGACGTGATGGACGGGATCTTCGTACCCAGATTCGGAATATTCCCGGAATTCATCCGAGATATTCGAAACCTGACATCTCTGCCAATGGATTGTCATGTGATGACCATAGAACCTGAGAAATATGTGTCGGATCTCGTTTCGGCCGGAGCTACTCGAATTGTTCCGCACTTCGAGCCAGTGCTGCATGTGCACCGGCTTATTCACACTATTCTTGACTCGGGAGTTGAAGCTGGCCTAGCGATTAACCCTCATACTGATATCTCTGCTCTCGCTCACGTTATTGAATATCTAAGCGTTGTCACCGTGATGACCGTGAATCCGGGAATTGTCGGACACAAAATTATTCCCAGTTCTTTCGACAAGGTACGGGGTGTTCGAAACTTTCTCGACAGCAACGGATTTACCGGCGATCTGGAAGTTGACGGTGGAGTCACCTTTGAAAATGTCGCAGATCTCAGAGATGCCGGGGCGGATCTTCTCGTCCTAGGTGCCGGTACGGTTTTCCACCCAGACGAGGACATTTCGGCTAACCTTCGCCGGCTGCAGGCAATACGTGCAGCCTAAGTACGCGGCCGCCGGCGACCACCAAGGCACTGCTGCGCAGATGGTGGACATCTCGCCCTTCTGCGCCGCGGCGCGTGTTTTCGCTCCAAGCCCCAGTGCGGAAGGAGAGACTTGAACTCTCACGCCCGAAGGCACAGGATCCTAAATCCTGCGTGTCTGCCAATTCCACCACTCCCGCTGGTGAGCCCAGTTTAGGGCGCGAGGCACCTCACGCGCGGCCGATCGCGAGCAGCGCGGCCCACACCTCAGCGCGCGCGGGAAACCCGTCGAGGTCGCGGTCGAGCAACTCGGCAGCGCGCCGCAGGCGCGCGCGAACCGTATGACGATGGATGCCCAACCGCAGCGCTGCAGCCTCTGCCACTGCATCGCAGCGCAGCCAGGTGCCGAGCGTCTCGACGAGCGCGTCGCCGGTCGCGGCATCGTGCTCGAGCAGCGGCTGCACGTGCGCGGCCGGGTCGCCGGGGTTGAGTGGCTCGGCGACCAGTAAGGGGGATGGCTCGCTCGCGACGAGTGCCTCCCGCACGGCCGACCGCAGGGCCGCGAGGCGTGCGGCGGTGTCGGCGGCCGACGCGGCAGGGGCATCCCGATCAGCGACACCCGCGAGGCCCGCGAGAGCCACGACGCTCGTGATCACGGCGCGCTCCGCATCGTCGTGCACCGAGCCAGGGCCGACAGCGAGCACGCCCGTGAGGGCGGTCGCGGCGCCCACCGTCTGCAGGCTCCAGTCATCGACCGTGCGCGCGGCGCGGCGACCGGCGCGCAGCATGCCGAGCGCTTCGTCGAGAACCGAGGTCGGCGGATCGTCGCCGATCACCTCGGCACCCGCGGCAGCACCCGGTTCGATCGGCCCCGCCTCGCCAGCGCGAACGATGCCGGCTGGCGCTCCGATGCGCCGCGCGAGCTCGCCCATGACAGAACCGAGACCGGCAGGCTTAAGCGCGGCGACGGCGATGGCGCGCTGCGTGTCGAGCGTCCAGCGCACGCGGGCGTAGCGTTCTTCGGCATCGAGGTCGGCGACTGCGCGTGCGACGGCGATGAAGGGTGTGCGGTACGGAACTTCGAAGAGTGCGATGCCGTGCGCGGCACAGGCGCTCATCAGAGCATCCGGAGTGCCGTCTCGGATCACTTCGGTGCCGAAGCCGACGGCCGGCACCCCCGCTGCTGCAAGCCGCGCGACCCACGGCGCGATGTCGTCGTCGTTCGACCACTGCGTGCCGGTCGTCAGCAGCGCGTCGCCGGGGGAGAGAAACGGGGTGGGGTCGGCGAGGTCGCTGGAGTGCACCCAGCCCCAGGGCCGAGCGCGTGCCCTGTCGTCGGCCCAGACGAGGCCCAACTGCAGCTCGGGGCGGGCGAGCACGGTGTCGAGCGTGACAGGCATCGGGCGTCCTACATTTCACGAGTCGGCGGCAGATATACACACTGTACCGTTGCTCCGCCCAAAATATACGCATCGTATAGACGAGGCGACGGCCTGCGGCCCTACCCTGACTCCATGAGCATGACGATCGACACCCCGACGACCCTCGGCGGGCCGAGCCTGCCGCAAGAGCGCCGACTCGTGACGAGCATCCCGGGCCCGAAGAGCGAGGCCCTCATGGCCCGCAAGCAGGCGGCCGTCTCGGCAGGCGTCGGCACCATGATGCCCGTCTACGCGGCAGCAGCTGGCGGCGGCGTCATCGTCGACGTCGACGGCAACTCGCTCATCGACCTCGGCTCGGGCATCGCCGTCACGAACGTCGGCAACGCTGACCCCCACGTCACCGCTGCCGTCATCGAGCAGGTGCAGCGCTTCACGCACACGTGCTTCACCGTCACGCCCTACGACGGCTACGTCGAGGTCGCCGAGGCGCTCAACCGGCTGACTCCGGGCGACCATGTCAAGCGCACCGCTCTTTTCAACTCGGGTGCCGAGGCCGTCGAGAACGCCATCAAAATCGCGCGCTACTACACCGGCAAGTCGGCCGTCGTCGCGTTCGACCACGGCTACCACGGCCGCACCAACCTCACGATGGCGCTCACCGCCAAGGCCATGCCCTACAAGGCCGGCTTCGGTCCCTTCGCGCCCGATGTCTACCGCGCTCCCATGTCATACCCGTACCGCGACGGCCTCAGCGGTGCCGAAGCGGCAGCCCGCGCCATCCACACGATCGAGCGCCAGATCGGCGCCGACCGCACCGCCGCGATCATCATTGAGCCGATTCAGGGCGAGGGAGGCTTCGTCGTGCCGGCCCCCGGCTTCTTGCCCGCGCTGCAGAAGTGGGCCAACGAGAACAACGTCGTCTTCATCGCCGACGAGGTGCAGTCGGGCTTCGCCCGCACCGGTCAGATGTTCGCGAGCGAGCACGAGGGCATCGTGCCTGACATCATCACGATGGCGAAAGGCATCGCGGGTGGCCTTCCGCTCGCGGCTGTCACCGGCCGTGCCGAGATCATGGATGCCCCGCACGCGGGTGGCCTTGGCGGAACCTATGGCGGCAACCCGATCGCGACGGCCGCGGCACTCGGAGCCCTCAAGGCCTACGACGAGCACGACCTGCTCGCGCGGGCGCTCGAGCTCGAGGTGATCATCCGCGAAGAATTGACGGCACTGCAGGCGCGCGACGCTCGCATCGGCGACATTCGCGGACGCGGCGCCATGATGGCGATCGAGATCGTCGACGCGACGGGGGCTCCGGATGCTGCGCTCACGGGCCGCGTCGCGAAGCACTGCCACGTGAACGGAGTCGTGGTGCTCACCTGCGGAACCGACAGCAACGTGATTCGCCTGCTGCCGCCGCTCTCGATCGGCGACGACCTGCTGCGCGAGGGCATCAGCGTTCTCGGCGAAGCGTTCGCAGCGAACTAGACCCGCGCCGCCACCACACTGCACCGCCACCACCTAAGGACTCTCATGATTACCGAAGCCGAACTGCTCGCCAAGGTGCCTCGCGGCCTCTACATCGACGGCCACTGGGTCGACGCCGAGGGCGGCGCGACCCTGACGGTCACTGACCCGTCGACCGGTGCCGTTCTGGCCGAGATCGCCAGCGCCTCCGTCGCCGACGGCATGAAGGCGATGGATGCCGCGGCCGCCGCGCAAACGAGCTGGGCCGCGACCGCGCCTCGCTTGCGTGGCGAGCTGCTGCGCCGCGCTTTCGAGCTCGTCATCGAACGGGCCGACGAGTTCGCCCTGCTCATGACCCTCGAAATGGGCAAGCCGCTCGCCGAGTCGCGTGGCGAGGTCACGTATGGCGCCGAGTTCTTGCGCTGGTTCAGCGAAGAGGCCGTGCGCATCAATGGTCGGTTCGGCGAGAACCCCGAGGGCACGGGCCACATCGTCGTCTCGCACGCTCCGGTCGGGCCGTCGTTCCTCATCACTCCCTGGAACTTTCCGCTCGCCATGGCCACCCGCAAGATTGCACCCGCGATCGCTGCTGGTTGCACCTCGATCATCAAGCCCGCCGCGCTCACCCCGCTCACGACGATGTACTTCGTCAAGACGCTCGAAGACGCGGGCCTGCCGGCCGGTGTGGTGAACGTCGTCACGACGGCGAAGTCGGGCGCTCTCTCGGCCGAGATCATCGCCGACCCGCGCCTGCGCAAACTCAGCTTCACCGGCTCAACCGAGGTCGGACGCATCCTGATGAAGCAGGCCGCCGACGGCATCCTGCGCACCTCCATGGAGCTCGGCGGCAATGCCCCGTTCGTCGTCTTTGCCGATGCCGACCTCGACAAGGCGGTTGATGGTGTGATACTCGCCAAGTTCCGCAATATCGGGCAGGCGTGCACGGCGGCCAACCGCATCCTGGTGCAGAGTGACGTCGTCGACGAGTTCACTCGCCGCGTCACCGAGCGAGTCTCGGCCATGAAAATGGGCCGCGGCACCGACGACGGCGTGCAGATCGGCCCGCTGGTCGACGACAACGCCGTGAAGGGCTCACACGAGCTGGTTGAGGATGCCGTGTCGCGTGGTGCCACCGTCACGACGGGCGGTGCGATTCCGGATGGCGCGGGCCACTTCTACCCGGCGACCGTGCTGACCGGCGTCGCCGCCGGCACGCGCCTGCTCACGGAGGAGATCTTCGGCCCCGTGCTGGCGATCGTGCCCTTCGACACCGAAGACGAGGCCGTGACGCTCGCCAACGCGACTGAGTACGGGCTCATCAGCTACGTCTACACGCAAGACCTCAACCGCGGCATGCGCATGATCGGCGCGCTCGAGACGGGAATGATGGGCCTCAACGCAGGCGTCATCTCGAACGCCGCGGCGCCGTTCGGTGGCGTGAAGCAGTCGGGTATTGGCCGCGAGGGCTCGGTCGAAGGCATCGACGAATACCTCACCACGAAGTACACCTTCGTTCCGAAGGGGTAGCACCCCGGGACCGTCGGCTACGGCCGACGGCATCCCGCACATATTTCCGCTGCTGGGCGCTGTGGTGGCCGCCCGGCAGCGGATCTTCTTTGCCCTACCCGAGCTGATACAGCGCGAAGGCGAGGGCGAAACCGAGGGCCGCCCACAGCCCGGTGAACGAGCGGTCGGCCGCGAATGCTTCCGGAATCATGGTGTTCGCCACCATGGCCAGAATGCCGCCGGCCGCAATCGTCGTGACGACTGCCACAACCTCGGGCCCGGCCTGGGCGAGCAGCACGAAGCCGAGCATCGCGGCGACTCCCGATATGAGGGCGATGCCACCCCACACGCCGAAGACATAGCGAGCGGTACGTCCTTCATGCTTCATGCCTGCAGCGCTCGAGAGGCCTTCCGGAATGTTTGACACAGCGACCGCCACCAGAATCGGGATGCTCACCGACCCTCCCTGCGCGATCGACAACCCCAACACGAGGCTCTCGGGCACCCCGTTGCGCGAGGGCGAGGTCAGCGAGCACATAGATGATCGCTCCGGTGAGAAAGCCGCCGAGCGTCGGGGCGAGCCCGCCCACCGCGTGCGCTTCGCCGACAAGCTCGAACGCGAGCGTCGAGATGAGCGCGCCGGCGCCGAATGCCATAACGCCCGCGACCACCCCGGTCGGCACCCGCACGAACCACCCGATAACCGCGCCCACCAGGAGGAAGCTCGCGGCGCCCAGCCCGATTGCACCGGCGACCACTGCTTCGAGCATCTGCGCCTCCTGCCGGGTGCTCATCTGCAGGCCCACGGTGCGACCCAGCCTACGGCGCGCCTCGCCAGCATCCGCGCCGGCCGTGTTTGGGTCGTTGTATGGACGGTAGTCAGGCCCGTGCTGCGGCAGAAACACTCGCATCGCCCATCACCCTGATGGACGTTCTGGTCGCCCTTGCCATTCTGCTCGTGGCTGGGCTGATTGCGTTCGTGACGAGCATGATCACTCTGCGGCGTGCTCGCGCGCGACACAGCTCTCACGTGTCGACCTGGTACACGGCGTCGAGGCTGATCGCCTACACCGTTGTGGTGGTCGGGTTCTTCTTGGCCGTCTCAGCCCTCGGCATTTCACCGAATGACTACGCCTTGCTGGCCGGCGCGCTCGGGGTGGGCCTCGGTTTCGGGCTTCAAGCTCTCTTCAGCAACTCCATTTCGGGGGTCGTGCTCTTGCTCGACAAGTCACTCAAGATCGGTGACTTCGTCGAACTCGAGTCGGGCGTGACGGGAGAGGTGCGCGACATCAAGGTTCGCGCAACGACCATCGTCACCAACGACAACATCGACATCTTGGTTCCCAACTCCGAATTCGTGACGGGCCGGGTTGTGAACTGGACCCACCGTGATGTCTTACGGCGCATGCGCGTGCCCTTCGGTGTCGCCTACGGCACCGACAAGAACCTCGTGAAGACCGCCGCCCTCGAGGCAGCAGCGGCCGTGCCCTTTACGCTGCACCTCGACGGCCCTCGCCGGCCGCAGGTCTGGCTCATGGAGTTCGGCACCAGTTCACTCAATTTTGAACTGGTGATTTGGCACAACCCCGAAGCGACCAAGAAGCCCGTGGCTGTCATCGCCGCCTACAACTGGGCGTTGCACTCCGCGCTCGAGGCGCACGGCATCGAGATCCCGTTTCCGCAAAACGACCTGCACGTCAAGACGCTGTTTGGGCTCAGCGACGCGGATGCTCGCAATGCGTTGGGGCTAGCCGATGTTGCCACGCGGGCTGATGTCGATGGGCCCGGCGCGTCGGCGACGGCCGCCGCTCAAGAGAACGACGCCATTGACGATGTGGGCGCAGACACTGATGTCGACTCCACGCAGGAAGCGACCGAGCCCGCCCCCCACTGACGGTGGCCGCAGCGGCCGCTGCACGCCCGCTTGTGGAGAGTCGGGCAACCCTTTCGGCACTGCTCAGCAGAATGGCGCGCATGCCTTCTGCCGTCAGCGTCATTACCGAGCGAGTGCGCGAGCGGGTGCGCTCCGAGCGGCTCGACCTCAGCGCTGACCCGACCGCGGCCGAGCGCCTCGTGCGCGACGAACTGCGCGTCTATGCCGAGCGCTCGCTCGCAGGCAGTCTGCCGCCGCTGCCCGACGAGCAGGCAGCACTCGGCCGCGTGCTCGCCGACCTCACCGGCTACGGGCCGCTGCAGCCCTACTTCGACGACCCGAGCGTCGAAGAGATCTGGATCAACGCCCCCGACGCCGTCTTCATCGCGCGCGCCGGCGTGACCGAAAGGCTGGATGCTCGCCTCACCGACGACCAGGTGCGCACCCTCGTCGAGCGCATGCTGCAGAGCACGGGGCGACGTGTAGACCTCAGTAGCCCCTTCGTTGACGCGAGCTTGCCCGATGGCTCGCGGCTGCACGTCGTCATCCCCGACGTCACCCGCCAGCACTGGGCCGTCAACGTGCGCAAGTTCTCGCAGCGCATCGGCAGCCTCGAGCGGCTGGTTGAACTCGGCTCGCTCACGCCGCTCGCCGCCGAGTTCTTGCGCATGAGCGTTCTGGCGGGCAGCAACATTCTGGTGAGTGGCGCGACGCACTCCGGCAAGACCACCCTGCTCGGTGCCATGCTCGCGAGTGCCCGCCCTGCCGACCGCATCGTCACGGTGGAAGAGACCTTTGAGCTCGACCTGAGCGCGGGCGACGTCGTCGCGATGCAGTGCCGCACGCCCAATCTCGAGGGCACGGGCGAGATCACCCTGCGGCGCCTGATTAAAGAGGCGCTGCGCATGCGCCCCGACCGCCTCATCGTGGGCGAGGTGCGCGAGGCCGAGTCGCTCGACCTGCTCATCGCGCTCAACTCGGGGCTGCCGGGCATGTGCTCGATCCACGCGAACAGCGCACGCGATGCGCTCGTGAAACTCTCGACCCTGCCCCTGCTGGCGGGCCGCAACATCGATTCAGGATTCGTCGTGCCGACCGTCGCGAGCGCGATCGACCTCGTCGTTCACTGCGAACTCGTGAAGGGCGGCCAGCGCCGGGTGGCCGAGATCATCGCACCGACGGGCGCAGTGGCCGACGGCGTGATTGAGGCCGACACGCTGTTCCGGATGCTCGCGAGCACCCTCACCCCCACCGGAATCTTGCCCGCGCGAGTCGACAGGTTCACCGGCGCCGGGTTTGACCCCGCGATGCTGCTGCGGGCAGAGGTGCAGGTGGTTCCCGCAACGGCCGCCGCCGTGCCCGCCAGCCGCGAGGGCCAGCGCGCATGACCCTGCTCGCCGCCCTGCTGCTCGCCGCGGGCGTGCTGCTCATCGCCTCGCCGTGGCTGTGGCCGCGTCAGGAGCGGACCGCCGAAACTCGCCGCGACGCACTGGCCCCGCTCGCCGAGCTGCTCGCGCGTGCGGGAGTCGCGGGTGTGTCGCCCGTGGTGCTCGTGGCGATCATCCTGATGGCGGGTCTCGTTGGGGGAGCAGTGACGCTCATCCTCGTCCCGGTCGTCGCCCTCGCCCCCATTGCGGCGGTTGTCGCCGCGGCAGTTCCGGTGCTTGTGCTGCGGGGCCGGGCGGCGACCCGACGCCGAGCCCTGCGCGCGGTGTGGCCCGACGTCGTCGACCACTTGTTGTCCGGGGTTCGGGCCGGGCTGAGCCTTCCGCAAGCCGTCGCGGCGCTCGCCGACTCGGCACCCGAGCCGGTGCGTCCCGCGTTCAGGGCCTTCCGGCGCGACTACCTGCGTTCGGCGCAGTTCAGCGAGTGTCTCGACGCACTCAAGGCGAGCCTTGCCGACCCGGTCGCTGATCGCATCGTTGAGACGGTTCGCATGGCGCGCGAGGTCGGTGGCACCGAGCTGCCGAGCGTGCTGCGGTCGCTCTCGCACTACCTGCGCGCCGACGCGGCGGTGCGGTCAGAGGTCGATGCCCGTCAGTCGTGGGTGCGCACCGCGGCTCGCCTGGGTGTTGTCGCGCCGTGGATCGTGCTGCTCATGCTGAGCACACGCCCCGAAGCCGCGGCCGCCTACAACACACCCGGGGGCGCCGCACTGGTCGCCGGCGGTCTCGCCGCGACTTTGGTCGCCTACCGCCTCATGATCGCGCTCGGGCGACTACCCGAAGAGGGCCGGTGGTTTCGGTGACGCCGCTACTCGCTGCCGGTGCGCTTGCCGGGCTCACGCTCGGGGTGGGGCTGTGGCTACTCGCCTCGATGATGCCGCGGCTCGGCCGCCCGCGCCTCGTCAACCGCCTCGCTCCCTACCTCGTCGACGTGTCGGCCGAGGCCCGCGCGATGACCGAGGTCCGACGCTCTGACCCACTGCCCGTGCTCGGAGCGCTCGCTGCCCCCGCAGTCGAGTGGGCCCAGCGCATGCTCGACATGGTCGTCGGCGGTGAGCAGGTCGTCGCCGTGCGACTGCGGCAGTCGGGCTCGGCACTCACCGTCGCGGGGCATCGCACGCGCCAGTTGTTCGGATCCCTGCTGGGTGCCGCCGCGGGCCTTGCGCTCGGCATCGCCGCATCTCGCGACGGCGCCCCCCTCGTCGCACTCGCGCTGGCAGGAATCGTCACGGGCGCGATCGTCGGCATCGCGGTGGTGGATGCTCTCCTCGCCCGCGCCGCCCGCCGACGCGCGGCCCGCATCGCTGAAGAGTTGCCCACGGTGGTCGAGTTTCTCGCGCTGAGCGTCGCGGCGGGGGAGAGCATCCAAGATGCCCTTCGGCGCGTCGCCCGCACCGGCAACGGCGAGCTGGCTTTGGAACTGCAGCGCCTCGTGCGTCGGTCGTCCGCTGGTCAACCGATCACGGCCGCGCTCGCCGAGTTGCGCGATGGCCTCGCACTGGTCGCCGTGGGGCGCCTCGTCGATCAGATTCTCGCCGCGCTCGACCGGGGCACGCCGCTCGCCGAGGTGCTGCGCGCTCACGCCCTCGACGCCCGCGACGAGTCGAAGCGGCGACTGCTCGAAGCCGCCGGCACCCGCGAGGTCGCCATGCTCGTGCCGCTGGTCTTCCTCATCCTGCCCGTGACGGTGCTCTTCGCCGTGTGGCCGGGGCTCATGGTGCTGCAGCTCGGGTTCTGACGGCCTACTGAGGCACAGATCACTGCAGACCAGGCGGTAGCTTCGCTACGCCGTGGCGCGCTGGCTTCTCGGGCTCGGCCGCCGTCGCTTCG
>JBBQKE010000030.1:0-11056 GCA_038326585.1 Actinomycetales bacterium
ATGCGGCGACTCCCAGCAAACGTTCGGGAATACTGCAGGCCCGAGACGGTTGACTACTCTGAAAGAAGTACGTGCTCCGGGGTCGGTGAAAATCCGAGCCGGCGGTGAGAGTCCGCGACCCGAGGTCGACGAAAAGTCGGCAGCGGTTGAACCGGTGGAATTCCGGTACCGACGGTGAGAGTCCGGATGGGAGGAGCACGCGAGCGGCAGCCTGCCGTGAGCGTAGCGACCCCGGAAACGTCCCGAACTCTACGAGGACCCCGGATGAACAGCGACAGCGCACTGAACGACACCCGTGGTGTCGACGCGCGCGCTGGCGGCCCCTTCGAGTCGGCGATGCGTCGCGCCCTCAGCCTGGCGACCCACGGCCCCGCAGTCGGCGTGAACCCCCAGGTCGGCTGCGTTCTGCTCGATGAAACGGGCACGATGGTCGCGCAGGGCTGGCACCGCGGGGCGGGCACCGCACACGCCGAGGTGGATGCTCTCTCGCACATTCCCGACGCGACCGGCCTCACGGCCGTCGTCACCCTCGAGCCCTGCAACCACACGGGTCGCACCGGCCCCTGCGCGCAGGCATTGATCGACGCCGGAGTCACGCGCGTCGTCTACGCGCTCGACGACCCCAGCCCCGTGGCGGGCGGCGGCGCCGACCGTCTGCGGGCCGCGGGCGTCGAGGTCATCGCAGGACTGCTCGCCGATGAGGCGACCGAGCTGCTGCTGCCCTGGCTGACGAGTGTGCGCACCGGTCGCCCGTGGGTGACCGTCAAGTGGGCGACGAGTCTTGACGGCCGCGCGGCCGCCGCCGACGGCACAAGCCAGTGGATCACGGGCACGGCCTCGCGCCAGCGCGTGCACGAGCAGCGCGCCGCCCACGACGCGATCGCCGTCGGTACCGGTACCGTGCTCGCCGACGATCCGGGCCTCACGGCGCGAGGCGACGGCGGTGAGCTGCTCGCTCACCAGCCCGTTCCGGTCGTGTTCGGCACGACGCCCGTGCCCGCTGACGCCCAGCTTCGGCAGCACCCGGCCGGCCTCATCGAGCTTGGGCACCGCGACCTCGGGGCCGCGCTGAGCGACCTCGACGCGCGAGGAATCCGCCGGTTGTTCGTCGAGGGCGGCCCGACGCTCGCCTCGGCATTCCTGCGCGCGGGCCTCGTCGACGAAGTGTTGATCTACCTCGCACCGATGCTGATCGGCGGGCCGCGCGTTGCCCTTGATGAGCTCGGGGTCACCACGATCGCCGAAGCGCATCGGTTGCGCATCCACCGCATCGAGACCCTTGGCGACGACGTCCTCATCGTCGCCCGACCCACCCCACAAGGAGCCTGATGTTCACCGGATTGATCGAAGAACAGGGCCGCATCGTGCGCTGGGAACCGAACGGCGACGCCGGCCGGCTCACCGTGCACGGGCCGCTCGTGGTGAGCGATGCCGCGCACGGAGACTCCATCAGCGTGAACGGCGTGTGCCTGACGGTCGCCGACCAGGGCGACGATTGGTTCACGGCTGACGTCATGGGCCAGACACTGTCGATGTCGACGATCGCGCATTGGGCCATTGGCGACACCGTCAACCTTGAGCGCGCGGCGTCGGTCGGCGATCGGCTCGGCGGCCACATCGTGCAGGGCCACATCGACGGCACGACCACCGTGATCGAGCGTCGTGAGCACGACGACTGGCGCGTGCTGCGATTCTCACTCGACGCGACCCACGCTCCCCTCGTCGTCGACAAGGGCTCGATCGCGATCGACGGCGTGAGCCTCACCGTCAGTTGCGCGGGTGACGACTGGTTCGAGGTCTCGCTCATTCCCGAGACGCTCGAGGCGACGACCCTCGGCGCCAAGGGGGTCGGGAGCACCGCGAACATCGAGACCGACATTCTTGCCCGCCACGTGGCGCGGCTCGTGCGATTCGGCGCAGGCGCCGACTCAGATGCGGGGGTCGCCGCTGCTGGTGCCGCCGCCGACGAAAGGACGCTTTCATGAGCATCGCCAGCATCCCCGAGGCTCTCGAGGCCCTACGCGCCGGTCGCCCGGTGCTCGTCGCCGACGACGAGAGCCGTGAGAACGAGGGCGACGTCATCATCTCGGCGCAGCTCGCGACCCCCGAGTGGGTCGCGTGGTCGATTCGGCACACGAGCGGCTTTCTCTGCGCTCCGATGACCGATGCCATCGCCGACGAGCTCGAGCTGCCGCTCATGGTCATGCACAATGAAGACCCGCGCGGCACCGCCTACACGGTGACCGTCGACGCGGCCGAGGGCCTGACCACCGGCATCAGCGCCGGTGACCGTGCCCGCACCCTGCGCGTGCTCGCCGACCCCGAATCGACGCCCGCGAGCCTGCACCGGCCTGGTCACATCGTGCCGTTGCGCGCAGCGTCGGGAGGCGTGCGTCAACGGGCCGGCCACACCGAAGCTGCTGTCGAGCTCATGACGCTCGCCGGGCTGCGCCCGGTCGCGGCGATCGGCGAAGTGATTGCCGACGACGGCGACATGATGCGCCTGCCCGAGCTGATTCGCTTCGGCAAGCAAGAAGGGCTCGTCGTCATCACGATCGTCGACCTCATCGCCTACCTCGAGGCGGGGGCACCCGGGGCCTACTCGAACGCTCCGTCGGTCGAGGCGATCAGCCCGCCCGCCAAGCCCAGCAGCGTGAGCTTCGAGGTCGAGACGACTGTACCGACCGCGCACGGTCCGTTCTCGATGCGCGCCTACCGCGACCGCAAGACCGGTGCCGACCACGTGGCCATAGTCAGCGGCATGCCGCACGACGACATGATCGTGCGAGTGCACTCCGAGTGCCTCACGGGCGAAGCGTTCGGCTCGCTCAAGTGCGAGTGCGGCCCGCAGCTCGACGCGGCGCTCGACGTCATTCAGCGCCAGGGCGGTGCCGTGCTCTACATGCGTGGCCACGAGGGCCGCGGCATCGGGCTCATCAACAAGCTCAAGGCCTACCGCCTGCAAGAAGACGGCTACGACACGCTCGACGCGAACCTCGCCCTCGGTCTGCCGGCCGATGCCCGCGACTACGAGGCCGCGGTCGACATGCTGCGCGACCTCGGCGTGAGCCGCGTGCGACTGCTCAGCAACAACCCCGAGAAGCAGCGGCAACTGGTCGAGTACGGCATCACCGTCACCTCGCTCGTGCCGCTCGTCGTCGGCGTCGGTGCCGACAACGAGGGCTACCTCAACGCCAAGCGCGACCGCATGGGCCACCAGCTGCCCGATAGCATCACGAGCGCACCCATCTACGCGACGCTGAAGGAGAAAACCGCATGAGCGGCGCCGGATCCCCCACTCTCGACGTCGACGGCACCGGCCTCACGATCGCCATCGTCGCGGGCCAGTGGCACACCGAGATCAGCGACGGCCTGAAGGCGGGCGCCCGCCGCGTGCTCGAGGCCGCCGGAGCGACAATCGTCGAGTACGACGTGCCCGGCTCGTTCGAACTGCCCGTGGTGAGCAAGGCCGCGCTCGAGCAGGGGGCGGATGCCGTGGTCGCGCTGGGCGTGATCATCCGGGGCGGCACACCCCACTTCGAATACGTGAGTGCCGCCGCGACCGACGGTCTGACGCGGGTCGCACTCGACACCGGCAAGCCGGTCGGGTTCGGCCTGCTCACCCTCGACGACGAGGCCCAGGGCCTCGACCGCGCTGGCCTCCCGGGCTCGATCGAAGACAAGGGTGCCGAAGCGGCCGAGGCCGCGCTCGCGACGGCCCGCGTGCTGCAGGCCCTGCGCGCCTGAGCACTACTTCAAGAACAGCGCGCGCAGGCGGCTCGTCGTGAAAACGATGCCGATCGCGATCATCACGAGGTAGTAGCCGATGTGCACGAACATCATCGCCGACAGCGCGCCCGTCGTGAGCCCGCGCACGAGCTCGACCGCGTGCCACAGCGGCAGCGCTTGAATGACCCACTGAATCGGCTCGGGGTAGACGGTCAGTGGGTAGAACGTTGCCGAGAACAAGAACATCGGCAACATGATGAAGTTCACCCACTCGATGTGCTGGAAAGTCTTCATATAGCTCGTTATC
Source organism: Actinomycetales bacterium (assembly GCA_038326585.1). Taxonomy (GTDB): domain Bacteria; phylum Actinomycetota; class Actinomycetes; order Actinomycetales; family Microbacteriaceae; genus Microcella. Next base: position 4,037 of record JBBQKE010000030.1, read on the forward strand.
GCCATGCCCAGGCTGGCAAAGCCAAAGGCAATGAGCAACACGGCGGGCAGCGCCAACAGAGCTGTCCAGGCAAGGTTGAGCCCGAAAACCTGCATGACAACCATGAAGCCGACCGCGTACATGGCACCGCGAAGCAGAGCGAGAAAGATCTCGCCCAGGGCAACGTCGAGCGGGCCGAGCGAGGTAGTGAGCATGCCCTGGTACAGCTTCGAGAAATTGAGTTTGAAGAAGACGTTCCACGTCGAGTCGTAAACAGCCCCATTCATGGCCGACACAGCCAGCAGGGCCGGTGCAATGTACGCCGCGTAGGGCACCTCCATGCCCGTCGAGGTCTGTACCGACCCGACGAGGGCTCCGAACCCGATGCCGAGCGACAGCAGATAAAACACCGGCTCAAAAAAGCCGCTGAGCACCACCAAGTAGTTGGTGCTGCGCGTCGCGAGCAGGCCGCGGTGAATCACCGCTGCGGTATTGCCGGCGTAGAGCGCACTGCGGCTCGGCTGCAGCGCCCCCACGCTCGCCGTCTCGGCGCTCACTTGTTCAACCTCTTCGTGAACTGCCGACGGGTAGCCCACAGCCCGACGATGAGCAGGGTCGTGAGATAGCCGACGTGGGTGACCGTGAGCCAGATCGGCTCCGCGGCGCCGTAGCTCAGCACCCGGCCCAACTCAGTGCCGTGCCACAGTGGCGAGATCCACCCAATGGGCTGCAAAAAAATCGGCAGCTGGTCGAGCGGAAAGAAGGTGCCCGAGAACAAGAACAGTGGCGTGATGCCGAAGCGCTGCAGCATCGCCATCTGGCCCCGGTCTTCGGTGATCGTCGAGGTGTACGACGAGATAGACACCCCAATGGCCATGCCCGTCAGCGTCGAGGACACAATCCCGACGGCGCCCCAGCCCGACGGAACACCGCCGAACAGCACAATCACACCGAAGTAGATCGACACGGTCGCCACGATGCGCAGGGCAATCTGAATCATCATTCCGTTCACGATCTGCGAGCCGGTCATGGGTGAGGCGTTCATGCCGAAGAAGATGGGGTTCCATTTAAAGCCCATCATGATGGGGTACGACGTCTCGTCGGCGGCGACCGACATGGCGGCCGCGGCCATCAGCGCCGGCGCCACGAACTGCAGGTAGGTCACGTCGCCGACGCCCTGAGGAACGAGGCTGGCGAGCCCCACGCCGAGCGCAAAGAGATAGATGATCGGGCTCGCGACGCTCTGGAAGATAGCGCTGCCGAGATAGCCCTTCATCTGGCGCAGACGGTGTTCGGCGACGTACCACGACCCCCAGCGACGCGGAGCGATGCCGCCGGCGAGCGCGCGTTCGGCGTCTTCGTTACCGGCACTCGTGCTCACGGAAGAGGTCATTCGATGAGGCTCCGCCCGGTCAAGCGCAGAAACACGTCCTCGAGCGATGACCGCCGTACGAGAGAGGTGATCGGGTGCAGTCCGCGCTCGGTGAGCGCCGTGAGCGCGTCTTCACCGTTGGAACTGTAGATGAGAATGCGGTCAGGAAGAACCTCGCGCCGCTCGCCGATGTCAGCGATGCTGGCTCCGATCTCGGCGTTGCGGTCACTCCCGAAACGCACCTCGAGAACCTCGCGGCTCGAGTAGTCGCGAATGAGCTGCGCCGGCGATCCCTCGGCCATGATGGCGCCCTTGTCGACCACGACAAGTCGATCGCAGAGCTGCTCGGCCTCATCCATGTAGTGCGTCGTGAGCACGAGCGTTGTGCCCTGCTCCTTCAGCCGGAACAGGCGGTCCCAGAGAATGTGCCGCGCCTGCGGGTCGAGGCCTGTGGTCGGCTCGTCGAGCAGCAGGATGCGCGGCTCGTTGATGAGCGCGCGGGCGATCGTCAGGCGGCGCTTCATGCCGCCGGAGAGGTCATCGATCTTCGACTTCTTGCGGTCGGTCAGTTGCGCGAACTCGAGCAGAGCATCCGCCCGCTCGGCCACGACCGCGCGCGGCAGGCCGAAGTAACGGCCGTAGACGAGCAGATTGTCGCGCACGCGCAGCTCTTGATCAAGGTTGTCTTGCTGCGGCACGACACCGAGCTGCGAGCGGATGTCGGGGCCTTGCTGGTTCGGGTCGAGGCCGAGGATGCTCAAATCGCCGCTCGTGCGCGTCGACACCGCCCCGACCATGCGCATCGTGGTCGACTTGCCCGCACCGTTCGGGCCGAGCAGGCCGAACGACTCACCCGGAGCCACCTCGAAGTCGATGGCGTCGACGGCCGTGAAGTCGCCGTAGGTCTTGGTGAGCTGGCTGGCGGTGATGACGGGCTGGGGCACGAGAGTCGAGCATAGACCCGACACTCGGTCGCCACCGAGTCGCGGTCGGCCAGGATGGTCGCATGAGCTCCACTACCGATCGCCCTGTTCGCCGGTTCGGCAGACCCGTCGACGACGGGCCCCGCGCGACCTTCAGCCAGCTGATGCCCTACCTGCTCGAGCACCGTGTCGTGCTCGGCTGGGTCATCGTCATCAGCGTGTTCGGCGCGGCCGCCGCGCTGGCGCAGCCGCTGCTCGTCAGCCAGGTCATCACGATCGTCGAAGACGGCGGCGACCTCGGCCCGCTCGTCGCCGTGCTCGTCGGGCTCGTCGTCGTCGGGGCGCTGTTGAGCGGGTTCGGGCACTACCTGCTGCAGCGCACGGGCGAGGGCGTCGTGCTCTCAAGCCGCCGCGCACTCGTGCGCCGCATGCTGCACCTGCCCATCAGCGAGTTCGACCAGCGCCGCACGGGCGACCTCGTCAGCCGCGTCGGCAGCGACACGACCCTGCTGCGCGCGGTGCTCACCCAGGGCCTCGTCGAGGCCATCGGCGGCAGCCTCACCTTCGTCGGCGCGCTCATCGCCATGATCATCATCGACCCGACGCTGCTCGGGCTCACCATGCTCGTGATCGCGGTGTCGGTCGTCACGGTCGTGGTGCTGTCGCAGCGCATCCGCATCGCCAGCCGCAAAGCCCAGGAGAAGGTTGGCGATCTCGCCGCGGCCGTCGAACGATCGATCTCGTCGGTGCGCACCGTGCGGGCCGCGAATGCGACCGAGCGCGAGATTGCCGTCGTGGAAGAGAACGCTGTCGGGGCCTGGGAGCAGGGCATCAAGGTCGCGAAGATCTCGGCGCTCGTCGTGCCGATCTCGTCGATCGCGCTGCAGGTGTCGTTCTTGGTCGTGCTCGGGGTGGGCGGCTTCCGCGTCGCCTCGGGGGCCATCGGCGTCGCCGACCTCGTGGCGTTCATCCTCTTCCTCTTCCTGCTCATCGGCCCCCTCGGGCAGGCGTTCGGGGCGATCACGAGCGTCAACTCGGCTCTCGGAGCCCTCGGTCGCATCCAAGAGATCATCGGGCTGCCGAGCGAGACCGAGGGCGACGACGCTGTCGTGCCCGCGGTCTCGACTGTCGACGATGCCGCGATCACTTTCGAGGCCGTGCGCTTCAGCTACCCCGAGTCTGCACACCGCACCGAGGCCGAGAAACTCGTGGCTGAAGCACTCGGTGACGACGCTCGAGACAAGACAGTTCTTCGCGGCGTGAGCTTCAGCGTGCCGGTCGGCTCGCGCACGGCGCTCGTCGGTCCGAGCGGCGCAGGCAAGAGCACGGTCCTGTCACTCATCGAGCGGTTCTACGACCCGACAGAGGGGGTTATCCGCATGGGTGGCACCGACATCCGCGCCCTCGAGCGCGAAGCGTTGCGCGGCCAGATCGGCTACGTCGAGCAAGACGCTCCCGTGCTCGCCGGCACCCTGCGCGACAACCTGCTGCTCGGAACGCCCGCTGCCACCGACGAGCAGTGCATCGCCGTGCTGCGCTCGGTCAACTTGGGCGAGGTGCTCGACCGCGATGAGCGGGGGCTGGATGCGCAGGTCGGCGAAGACGGCGTGATGCTCTCGGGCGGCGAACGTCAGCGCCTCGCCATCTCCCGCGCCCTGCTCGCGGCACCCCCCATCCTGCTGCTCGACGAGTCGACGTCATCGCTCGACGGCGTCAACGAGCAGCGCATGCGCGAGGCGATCGACGCGGTCGCCGAAGACCGAACCCTCATCGTGATCGCCCACCGACTCACGACCGTCGTCGACAGCGATCAGATCGTCGTGCTCGACCACGGGCAGGTCGTCGGTGTCGGTACTCACAGCGAACTCGTGAAGACCGTGCCGCTCTACCGCGACCTCGCGAAGCACCAGCTGCTCGTCTAAGGCGCTCGAGACTGCGAGCCCCGGCCCGTCTCTCACTGTTTGCGTCACCACGTACTGAACGCTGCGTGCGACGTGTCGGTTTCAGTACGAGAGGGCCCAGGTGCCGACGATGCGGCACTCAGAATACGGCGCACAGGCCGAGGTCAGCCGCTCAGGCTGAGGCGGGCTCGACCTGTGCACCGGCGGCCGCGAGCTCGACGAGTGCGGCCGCACTCGACTCGGGTGCGACCCCCGCGACGAGATCGCTCAGCACCCGCACGCGGCGGCCAGCGGCGAGAGCGTCGAGTGCCGACGCCCGCACGCAATAGTCGGTCGCAATGCCGACGACATCGATCTCGGTGACTCCCAGTTGATCGAGCGCAGTCACGACGCGGCGCCCGTCGTCGGTCGTGCCCTCGAAGATCGAGTACGCAGGAACCCCCTGCCCTTTGCGCACGTGAATGTCGATGAGTCCGGTGTCGATCGAGGGGTGGTACTCAGCCCCGTCAGTGCCGGCCATGCAGTGCTGCGGCCAGGTCACGATGAAGTCGGGCTCGCCCTCGAGGGCGAAATGCCCGCCGTTGTCATTGTCGGGGTCGTGCCAGTCTCGCGACGCGATCACGACGTCATAGTCATCGGGATGCTCGCGCACATGCTCGGTGATCGCCGAAGCCACCGCGGCACCGCCGTCGACACCGAGAGCACCGCCTTCGGTGAAATCGTTCTGCACGTCGATAATCAACAACGCACGAGCCATGCCGCCTCCGTTACCGAACCGAATCAGTTGTTCGAAAGATTGTCGCCGCACGTGAACATCGCCGCCGCGAGAGTGTCGTGAGCGGCCTTCGCCGATTCAGAGATTCCGTCGCGCACTGAATAGAGCGCGAAGCTGAGCGGAGTACCGTCGGCGGCCCGAATCACTCCCGACAGCGTGTAGGCCGACCGCAACCAGCCGGTCTTGGCGATCACGTTTCCGCGTGCCAGCGCGTTCGGCCCTGTGAATCTACTGGCGAGGGATCCGCTGACGCCCGCGACAGGAAGTGAGTCCATGATGATTCCCAGATTGCGTTCGCGCGTGTTGATCACGGCGAAGAGCTGAGCCATGTAGCGCGCAGGCACCGCGTTGTCGGTCGCAAGGCCCGAGCCGTCCTTGATGACGATCCCATCGGTGGGTACGCCGTAGGTGTTCAACGCGCCAGTGATGGCTTGCGTGAGCGACGCCGTCGAGCCGTCGAGGCCGATCTGCTTCGAGATCACGCGGGCGAGCATCTCGCCGATCGTGTTGTCGCTGTTCGGCAGCATTTGCCCGATGAGCGTGCTCACCGGCTGCGACTGCACTTGGCCGAGGGTGGTGCCGCCGACAGCTGCGCCGGTCGTGATGGCCGGCACCCCCGCTGGGTTTCCCGCGTCGGCGAGCGCCTGAGCGAACCACTGACCAGCACGAGTGATGGGGTCGTTCGATCGAGCACTCGTCTGCGCGCGCGGGTCGTTTCGGTCGCCATCGACCATGAGCGCAGTGGCCGGGGCTTGGAAGCCCGCGGGAATGCGGTCGCGGTTCCAGGTCTCGTGCCAGTTGTCAGACGGATTCCAGTACGTCGAGTCGAGCACGAGCGTCGTGATGCCCGGCTCGTCAGGATTCGCCGCGGCATAGGCGGCCACGGTCTGCGCCGCGAGGTCTGACAACTTGGGCGCACCGCGGTAGATGCTTTCTTGGCCTGCAGGCAGACGGCTCAGGGTCGCGTCTCCTCCGCCGACGAGCACGACCGAGCCGGTGGTCGAGCCGGTCACGACGCGGGTCGTCATGCGGTAGTCAGGGCCGAGTGCCGACAGTGCCGCGGCAGCGGTGATCACCTTGAGCACACTCGCGGTGCGCACCGCTCGATCGGCCCGACGATCCCAGAGCACTTCACCGGTCGAGGCGTTGATGACCGAGCCGAAGAACTCATCGAGCCGGTCGTCGCGCGCGAGTGCAGCCACCGAGCACGTGCGCAGTCGGCTGGGGTCCGCGATGGTCGCTGGCAATGCCCGCGGGTCAGGCTCGGGGGTGACGGTCACGGTCGGCACGGGCACGGGTGCCGCCTGCGCCGAGCCGACGGCGATGCCCGCGAAGACCGCGCCCGAACCGAGCAGCAGAAACGCCACTGAGAGCGACGTCGTCAGAACAGCACGCGGATGCGCGCGCACGAAAGCGCCGATACCGGTGGCGGCAGGCTTGTCGGCGTCGACAGCGGCCTCGGGCGCGGCCAGCACGACGGTAGGAGCAGCAGGGGCACCCAGGAGTTCGGTCGGCGCAGCAGACGCGCCCAGCACCTCGGTCGGTGCGGCAGGAACTCCCATCAGTTCGGTCGGAACGTCAGACGCGCCCAGCAGTCCTGCCGGAGCAGCAGGCGCGCCTAGCGACTCGGTCGGCGGCTCCACCGGCGACTCAGCCGATCGTGCACCTTTGCCAGAGCGACGGCGAGCAGCCGCTTCGGCCTCGCGCGCCGCGCGTCGACTGAGGGGCTGCTCGGGATCGGTCATCCGGCCATGATACCGAGCAGCTACCGTGAAGCACCTTCAGCGTTACTCCCCCGGATACTCGAGCCCGATGATCCGCCTGACGTCATCGAGCACGCCCATGATGGCGATCGTCTCATCGATCGGCAGACTCGATGGCGCTTCGCCGCGCACGCGTCGCTCCAGCTCGAGCGCTTGAAAGTGCATCCCGCGCGTGGCGACGGGCTCGTCGAATCGTTCGACCGGGTTCCAGTCGCGGTCGTAGCGGGTGAACGACGTCGGCACATACCAGGTGCGATCGATCTCGATCGCACCCGTGGTGCCGAGCACGAGGGCGCGGTTCGACCCG
>JBBQKE010000031.1:0-11018 GCA_038326585.1 Actinomycetales bacterium
TATCGACGACAATGCCCCCGCGCTCACCGATCTCGAGCCCGGCCTCACGCGCGAGCTGCGAGTTCGGGCGCACGCCGGCCGAGAGAATGACGAGATCGGCGTGCAGCACCGCGTGGTTGGTCAACTCGACGTCGAGGCCGCCACAGGCCGCCTCGCGCAACGCTGCGGCCCCGGTTTCGAGGTGCACGGCGACCCCGCGACTGCGCAGGTGCGACTCGACGGGCACCGAGAGCTCGTGGTCGATGGGGGGAAGGATCTGGTCGGCGAGCTCGACAACATCGACCTCGGCACCGCGATGCCGCAGGTTCTCGGCCATCTCGAGTCCGATATAGCCCGCTCCGATGACGACCGTGCGCACCGGCCCGCGTCGACCGGAGGCCGCGTCGGCGAGCAGCGCATCCAAATGGGCTTTGATCTGGTCCATGTCGCCCATGCGGCGCAGTACGTGCACGCCCGGCAAGTCGATTCCCACAATCGGGGGCCTCAGCGCCTCGGCGCCGGGGGTGAGAGCAAGGGCATCGTAGGTTTCGGTGTACTCGGTGCCGTCGTCTACTCGTCGAACGGTGACGGTCTTGGCGTCGCGGTCGATCGAGACCACCTCTTGTCCGATACGCACATCGAGATCAAGGGCGTCGCGCAGGCTCTCGGGGGTCTGCACGAGCAGCCGGCTGCGATCGGTGATGACCCCGCCGATGTGGTACGGCAGACCGCAGTTGGCGAACGAGACGTGATGCCCGCGTTCGAGCACGATAATCTCGGCGAACTCATCGAGTCGACGGGCTCGAGCGGCGATGGATGCTCCTGCGGCGACTCCGCCGACGACGACAAGCTTCACTTCGATTCTCCTGACACTCGTGATGACCCCAGGCTGTCAGCGGTGGAACCGGGCGACCAGAGCAGAAAGGCCCTGGTTTTCACCATTTCTGAACCTGGCAATCGCCGCAGAGCTCGGGGCGCTGAGTTGAATCGATCGTGGAGATTCGGCATCGTGGCCGGTTCATCCGATCGCCCCTGCCCTTCGAGACCCGATCGCTCCACTCCGGGTTGATGACGAGGGCACAGGAAAAAAGGAGAGCACACCATGCTCGTACTGACCGAAACCGCCAGCACCGTCATCGAGAACCTCGTCGCGCGGGAGGCTGACCCGCAGAGCGCTGGCTTGCGCATCGACAGCGGCGGGCCGCAGTCGACCGAATTCGCCGTCGCCGTGATGCCCACCCCGCAACCCGGCGACCAGGTCGTCGAGGCGGGAGGAGCCCGCGTGTTCCTCGAGGCAAACGCCTCCGTCGCGCTCGACACCAAGGTGCTCGACGCTCAGGTGACCGAGCAGGGCGCCGTGACCTTCGCGATCGGTGACCAGCCCGCCTGAGTCTTCAGCATGACGAGGGCCTAACGGCCCTGGCGCCGCACAGCAACATCGACCAGGCTGACACCATGACCGTTATCGAGAACTCCCGCCTGGCCATCATCGGCGCCGGGGCCGTCGGCTCCTCCCTGGCTTACGCCTCCCTCATCCGCGGCTCCGCTCGCGAGGTGGTGCTTTACGACATCGATGCCGCTCGCGTCGAGGCCGAAGTGCTCGACCTCGCCCACGGAACGCCGTTCACCGGGTCGAGTTCCATCACGGGTGGTGCCGACCTCGACGTGGTCGAGGGCGCCAATGTCGTCGTGGTGACGGCAGGGGCCAAGCAGCACCCCGGCCAAAGTCGTCTCGATCTCGCCGGCGTCAATGTCGGAATTCTCGAGTCCCTCATGCCACAGCTCATCGAGCGCGCTCCGAATGCCGTGTACGTGCTCGTCACCAACCCGTGCGACGTGCTCGCGGTTGCCGCACAGCGCTTCAGCGGCCTCCCGACCGGGCGCGTCTTCTCGAGTGGAACGGTGCTCGACAGCTCGCGCCTGAGGTGGCGGCTCGCCGAGCGCGTAGGGGTGAACGCCTCGAGCGTGCACGCCATGATCGTCGGCGAGCATGGCGACAGCGAGTTTCCCCTGTGGTCGCAGAGCCGCATCGGCCCGATTCCGATTCGCGAGTGGGTCGACGGCAACGGTGAGACGTTAAGTGTCGAAGAGCTCGACCAGATCGCGCACGAGGTCAAGACGGCCGCCTACAAGGTGATTGCCGGTAAAGGTGCCACCAACTACGCCATCGGCCTCTCGGGTGCCCGCATCGTCGAAGCGGTGCTGAACGATGAGGGCGCGGTGCTCCCGGTGAGTTCAGTGCTCACCGACTACCACGGAGTCAACGGCGTCGCGCTCTCGGTGCCCAGCATCATCGACTCTGAGGGAGTCTCGCGCGTCATCGATGTGCCGTTCTCGGCAGACGAAGAGCGCCTGCTGCACACCTCGGCCGACACGATTCGCGAGTCGCTCGCCGCCCTCGACCTGGCCTAGCCTCGATCGCGCCTCGAGGGGCGTCACCTGCGTGGCGGTGGCCCGGTCAGTCGAGGTCGCCCGGATCGCCACCCCGGCCGCGCAACCGCTCGATGAGGCGTCGATCGCGCTTCGTCGGCCGGCCGGCCCCGCGCTCTCGGAGCACGGTCGCTGGGCGTTCTTCGCGGGGCGGCGGTGGGGGAGTCAGGTCGTCGTAGTTCCGGGCAGCGAGCGGCGCGCTCGTGCGCTTCGTGATGAGACCCGTCACGACGACAATGCGCTCACCGCCCGGCGTCAGGGCACGCACGCGGTCGCCGACCCGCACGACCTGGGCCGGTTTCGCCGACGCGTCATTGACCTTCACATGGCCGGCCTTGCACGCAGCAGTTGCGGCCGACCGGGTCGAGTACAGCCTGATCGCCCACGTGTAGGCATCGACCCGCACGCCGGCGTGGGTCACGAGACCGTGTCGCCTCGAGCGAGGGCGATCGCGTCGGCGGCGCGCACGAGCGAGAGATGCGACAGCGCCTGCGGCGTGTTGCCCATATGACGGTGGTTGTCGACGTCGTATTCCTCTGACAGCAGGCCCACATCATTCGTGAGTCCGACCAGGCGATCCATGAGTGTGGTCGCGTCGTCGATGCGACCCGAGTGCGCGTACTGCTCGACGAGCCAGAACGCGCAGGTGAGAAAGGGATGCTCGTCACCCTCGAGTCCGTCAACGCCGCTCTCGGTGCGGTAGCGCAGCGGCAGCCCGTCGCGCAGCAGTGTGCGCTCGATCTCGGCCACGGTGCCGAGCATGCGGGGGTCGTCGTAGGCGACATAACCGATCTGCGCCAGCTGCAGCAGCGAGGCGTCGACCTCGGTGGTGTCGTAGTGCTGCACGTAGTGGTTGAGCTCGGCGTCGAAGCCGCGATCTTCGATGTCGACGCGTAGGCGGTCGCGCACCTGCTCCCAGCGATCGGCGGGTCCGGGCAGGCCAAACTCTCGCACTCCCCGAATACCGCGGTCGAACGCCGCCCACAACATGGCTCGGGAGTGGGTGAAGGTGCGCAGTGGCCCGCGGATCTCCCAGATGCCGTTGTCATGGCGGTCGAGTTGCGTTTCAACGAACTCGAGCAACTTCACTTGGAGCGACCACGAGAAGCTGTCTTCTTCGACGCCAAGCTCACGAGCATCCTCGAGGGCAATCATGACCTCGCCAAAGATGTCGCCTTGAAACTGGTCGAATGCTCCGTTGCCGATGCGCACGGGAGAAGAGCCTGCGTACCCGGGCAGGCTCGTCACCTCCCTTTCCTCCAGTCGACGCTCGCCCGAGAGGCCGTACATGATCTGCACGTCTTCGGGGTCGCCGGCGATGGCGCGCAGTAGCCAGCCGCGCCACGCGCTCGCTTCGTGCTCGTAGCCGTGGATCATCAGTGACTCGAGGGTGAGGGCCGCGTCGCGCAGCCACACATATCGGTAGTCCCAGTTGCGCCCCCCGCCCATCTCCTCCGGCAGGCTTGTCGTCGGGGCGGCAACGATGCCGCCCGTCGTCTCATGGGTGAGGGCGCGCAGAACCTGCAATGACCGTCGCACGTGTTGGTCATAGGCGCCAGGAACCGCGCAGGCGATCGCCCAGGCTTTCCACCAGGCGCGAGTCTCGGTGAGCAGCTTGTCGAGATCTTGAGGTGGGTACGGCGCCTTGTGCGACGGAAACCAGGTCATGACGGTATCGAGGGTCTCACCGGCGCGCACCACGAACTCTGCACGGTGCGCATGATCGACGGGCGTGAAACGTACGCCGTGCACGACGACGCCGTCAGGCCCGGCGATGGCCGTGAGCGCGGGTGCCTCATCGGTTCCGGTCTGCCGCACCCACGGCATCGCTGCGGCGTAGTCAAAGCGGATGCGCAGCACCTGCTCCATCGTCACTTCGCCCCGCACTCCCACAACCCGACGAACCACGTTTGACCCGCCATTGCCGTGCGGCATCCAGTCGATGACGTCGACAGCTCCGGTCTCGGTCTCCCAGTGCGTGACGAGAATGAAGGTGTCGTCGTCGTACTCGCGTGAGGTGCACTCGACCTCGCCCACGGGATTCAGCGACCAGTGGCCGTGCGACTCGTCACCGAGAATGCGGGCGAACATCGAGGCCGAATCGAATCGAGGCAGGCACAACCAGTCGATGGAGCCGGTGCGCCCAATAAGTGCGGCCGACCGGCAGTCGCCGATGAGGGCATAGTTCTCGATGGGTTCGGGCATGCAGTCCAGTCAAGCAGACGGCTCTGCCAGGCTGGCTCGTTACCGTGGCCGGATGACATCGCGCAGCTTGATCATTCTCGGAGCCACCGGCGACCTCACGAGCAGGCTGCTGCTGCCCGCACTCGAGGGCGTGCTTGAGCAGCTCGAGGCCGAGGGTCGAGAGCTCGTCCTCGAGCTCGTCGGTGCGGGGCACGATCCCGAGGGAGAACGCGCGTGGTCGGCCTCGCTCTCGTCGACTCTCGGCCCCGGCACGGTGCGGGATGCTGTGCTCGAGACCGCGCGCTTCGAGATCGTCGATGCGACGAACCCTGATGATCTCCGCCGGGTCATTGCGAGTGCGGCGCACACGCCGATCCTCTACTTCGCGCTACCGCCCGCCATCACCGAACGGGCGATCGAAGCGCTCGGCTCGCTCGAACTTCCCGAAGGCACTCGCTTGGCGCTCGAGAAGCCTTTCGGCCGAGATGCGGAATCGGCGGCAGCCCTCAACAACCGCCTGTCGCAGCTGGTGCCCGAGTCGCGCATCCATCGCGTCGACCACTTTCTGGGCAAGTCGACGGTCGTCAATCTGCTCGGTCTGCGCTTCGCCAATCACGTCTTCGAGGCACTCTGGAGTGCCGAGCACGTCGCCTCGATCGACATCGTCTACGACGAGACGCTCGCGCTCGAGGGTCGGGCCGGCTACTACGACCGAGCTGGCGCGCTCATCGACATGATCCAGAGCCACCTGCTGCTCGTGCACGCGCTCGTGGTCATGGAGCGACCGGCGAGCCTTGCCGCCGACGACTTGCATGACGCGATGGTTGCCGCACTCATCGCAACCAGTCCCTTCGGCGGCGACCCGGTAGCAGCGAGTCGTCGCGCGCGGTACACGACCGGCACGATCGAGGGACGAGAGATTTCCGACTATGTCTCTGAGCCCGATGTGGATGCCGCCCGCGGCACCGAGACGCTGGCTGAAGTGACGGTCGAAGTGGATACTCCGCGGTGGCGCGGAGTGCCGATCACGCTGCGCAGCGGCAAAGCGATCGGTCGTCCTGCAACCGAAATTCGCATGACGCTGCGACCCGTCGTTGGCCGGCTGGAGGGACTGATCGGCACCCCCAAGCCGGCCGCGATCCGGCTGTCGCTCTCGCCCGAGCATATGTCGATCGACCTCGACATCAATGGTGCGGGCGACCCCTTCGACCTCGACCGTGTCACACTCGAGACCGACTTCGGAGACGGTCAGTTGAGCGCCTATGGAGAAGTTCTCGCCGGAATTCTGAGTGGTGACGACACACTGTCGGTGCGAGGAGACCTCGCGGAGCAGTGCTGGCGAATCGTGGATGCTGTGCTCGAGGCGTGGCGCGCTGGCCACGTACCGCTCGACGAGTATTCGGCGGGTAGCTCCGGACCCACCAGCTGGCACTCGGGCGGCGCGACCGCATAACGGGCGGTTATGGTGGCGACATGACCACTGCTCTTATCACCGGAGCCACCGCGGGCATCGGCGCCGAGTTCGCGCGCCAGCTCGCAGCGCGCGGCGACGACCTCGTGATCGTTGCGCGCGATGCTGACCGGCTCGCCCGCACCGCTGCCGAGTTGCAGCATGAGTTCGGCGTGAAGGTCGAGGCGATCCCGGCCGACCTGCTGAGTGTCGAAGGGCTCGCCGTCGTCGATGCACGGCTCGCCGACCGGCGCCGGCCGATCGACCTGCTCGTGAACAATGCTGGGTACGGCATCCGGGGCGAGCTCGACGAGAACTCGCTCGACGACGAGAAGCGCCACCTCGACATTCACGTCACCGTGCCGCTGCAGCTCTCGCAGACCGCCCTGCGCGGCATGCTCGAGAGGGGCAGCGGACGCATCGTGATCATCTCGAGCGTCGCGGCATTCACGCCGCGCGGCACCTACTCGGCGGCCAAGGCATGGGGGGTCATGTTCGCGCGTGGGGCCAACGTCGTCTATCGCCGCCGCGGGGTGAGCGTCACGGCGGTGTGCCCGGGGTTCGTGCGCACCGAGTTCCACGATCGGATGAGAGTCGGAACCGAGGGCATCCCCGACTTCTTGTGGCTGCAGGCGTCCACTCTGGTGCGTCTAGCTCTTCGCGGTATCGACCGCGGACGATCGGTCGTGATCCCGACGGTGCGGTACCGCATCGTGGCCGGGCTTGCGCGACTGCTGCCCGATCGACTGGGCACCACCGCACAGTTCAGTTCGCGCGACGAGGCCTGACGCACTACAGGCCGGCTGACGCCCCGACCAGGCGGGGCTCGACCGCCTCAGCCGCGAGCCGCGCTTTCCAGTCGACGAGCCCACGTACGACCTGACTCGAGTCATCGGCGAGCCGCCGCATCGCGTCGTCGGGAACGAAGTAGTTGATCGCCACGAAGCCGCGCACGCGCTCATCCGGGTCGTCAGCCAGCCGGCGCAAGATGTCGCACGACACGTGCTCGTTCTTCGCGATGCACGCTCGAACCCCGGGGTCGGTGTCTCGCGACAGCGCCTCGTAGACCTCGTCGGGCGCGTGATACGACAGGGCCGCGCTCTCGCGGATCTTGGGATTCGGGTCGACCGCGAGCTGACGGATGCGCGCGATCTTCGAGGCCGTCATCGTGGGGGAGAGGAACTGCGCGACCGGTTCGTCGTGGTCGGACGACTGCCGCATCACGGGCGCGGCCGTCGCGAGCTGGCGGCGTTGGGCGGGGGTGTTGAAGCGAATGCACGACATGCGCGCGAGGTTACTCAGCCCGTCGCGGCATCAGCGGCAGCGGCACGCCGCTGTCGGGGAATCCACGGGATGAGCATCGACGTACGCCGCTGATACTCGGCGTATTCGGGGTAGCGTCCGCGCGTGATCGACTCTGTGAAGATCGTCGAGCCGATGAAGAGCGCTGTCAGCAGCACGGGGCCGACGAGCGTCCAGTGCAGGGCAGACCCGAGCGCAGTGACGCCCAGGCCGTAGAACACCCACCACTGCGCTTGCTCGAAGAAGAAGTTCGGGTGGCGGCTGAACCGCCACAGGCCGGTCGTGACGAAGCGCTCCTCGGGCTGTTGACCTGCCGCGACCATCGCGGCCTTGGCGCGCTGGAAGTCCCACTGCTGCTGGTCGGCGATGAACTCGCCGATGAGCAGGGCGAGGAATACGGCGGCGAGCACGAGGTCGAGCATCCCGATAGGCGTCGCCTGGTTCTGGAACGCGAGGAGGGCGGGCAACGAGATGAGCAGCAGCAGGGCGTTCTGGAAGATCACGATGAAGAGCAGGTTGAAGACCTGGAACTGGCCGGGCGACATGCGCTCGCGCAGGATGGGCCAGCGATAGTCTTCCACGCCGTTGTACCCACCCTTGCGGGCGAAGTTGTAGGTCAAGCGCGCCCCCCAGAGGGCGGCCAGCACCGTCATGATCGTCAGTCGAGGGTCGGCGAAGCCGCTCGCTGCCCAGAACGCCCCCACATAGACGACGGGCACGATCGACCAGATGCGATCAACCCACGAATAGTCGCGGGTGATGAGCGAGGCGACCCAGGTGAACAGGCTGACGACGGCGGCGATGCCGAGCACGATGACGACGATGTCCATGGCGACGAGAGTACTATCGCGTACCCGCTCGACGGCAAGGCCACGTCACTAGACTGGCGCTGTGTCAGCACCGACGAACGATCCTCACTCCGCCAGCCCGTTGGTGAGTGATCGCGTGCTGACGGTGCCTAACGCGCTCAGTGCGCTGCGCATCGTGCTCGTTCCGGTCTTCCTCGTTCTGGTATTGGTGGGCGAAGACTTCGCGGCCTTCATCGTCATCGTGGTGTCGAGCCTGAGCGACTTTCTCGACGGCATCATCGCGCGGCGGTTCGGGCAGATCACGAAGCTGGGGCAGCTGCTGGACCCCGCTGCCGACCGGCTCTTCATCTTCGCCGCAGTGATCGCGCTCGCCGTGCGCGAGGTCGTGCCGTGGTGGGTCGTTGTGGTCATTGTCGGCCGCGACGTCTTTCTCGCGGTGCTCGGCCTGGTGCTCGCACAGCATGGGTACGGGCCGTTGCCGGTGCACCACTTGGGCAAGGTCGCGACCTTCGCGCTGTTCTACGCACTGCCGATTCTGGTACTCGGCGAGGCCTTTCCCGACCTGCAAGTGGTGACGAGTCCGATCGGCTGGGCCTTCACGCTCTGGGGAGCTTTCCTGTATTGGTGGGCGGGCTTGCTCTACCTGCGCCAGACGAGAGAATTGACCGCGAAACGGCCGCGAGAGTCGGGACGCTCATCGGATACGCTGAAGGACCGAAGGAGGTCACCGGATGCCTGAAACCCCGCCGACCGGCAACGCGAACCCGAGCGAGTACCGCCCGCATGAGACGACTGTGCACTACGGACCCGAGTTCGCTTCGCAGCTCGCCGCGCTCGAAGCGGGTGTCAGCACCGACGAGCAAGTGGTGATCGGAGCGCTGCCGTCGGGCTCTGGACTGCTGATCGTGCGACGTGGTCCGAACACCGGTGCACGCTTCCTGCTCGATGCCGACGTGACCGTCGCTGGCCGGCACCCCGAAGCCGACATCTTTCTCGACGACGTCACGGTCTCGCGCAAGCACGCCGCATTCCTCCGCAGTGGCACGTCGTTCTCAGTGCGCGACCTGGGGTCGCTGAACGGCACATTCAAGGGCGGCGACCGCATCGCCGAGACTGCCGCTCTCAGCGATGGCACCGAAGTTCAGGTGGGCAAGTTTCACCTGACCTTCTACGCTTCCCGCCACGACCTCACGCCGAGCGCCTGATGGCCGCGCGGTCCGCCGCGGCTCCGACCCGTTCGAGCGCCACTGCCGGCCTGCTCAGCATCGGTCAAGTGCTCGCCAAGCTCAGCCCCGAGTTCCCTGACCTCACGCCGTCGAAACTGCGCTTTCTGGAAGAACGGCACCTCGTGTCGCCTTCGCGCACTGAGTCGGGCTATCGAAAGTTCTCACCAGCCGACGTCGACCGATTGCGCTTCATCCTGTCGATGCAGCGTGACCACTACTTGCCACTCAAGGTGATCCGCGGCTACCTCGACGAGATCGAGGCAGGTCGCACCCCGGCGCTTCCGGCCGGCGGTTCGGTACCGCGGTCGATCCTGGCGACCGAACGCCGCTACACGCGCGCCGAGCTCGTGCGCGAAGCGGGAGCGACGCCGGCACTGCTCACCGATGCCGTGTCCGCATCGCTGGTCGCCGCCGCCGACACCTATGGCGACGATGCGGTGCAGGTTCTTCGTGCGCTTGTCGAACTGCAGCGGTCGGGCATCGAGCCTCGTCACCTGCGGGGGTTCCGAGCCGCAGCCGAACGTGAGCTGGGTCTTATCGAAACTGCGCTCGTGCCTGTCTCTCGACGCAACGATCCCTCGAGCCGAGCGAAAGCCTCAGAGTTGGCTCGAGAGATCGCCGGTCAACTCGAAGTGGTGCGATCTAGCCTGATCCGTTCGGCGCTGGGCAGGCTACAGTCGTAGCAGCGGGCCGACACGCCGACGTGTCGGTGCGGATGTCTGACGCGGTCGTGCAGCGGATCGCTAGGGTGAAGGGCGTGACGTCAACTGTCACGTTCAACGTGAAGGTTAGGTAGGGGCCATGACCGACAACCGTCGAAGTGATGATCGGTACGACCTCGGGCTTCTCTTCACTGACGGCATGCCCGACCTCGACGATGAAGCCGGCTATCGCGGCGCCGTCGCGGCTCGCGCAGCCGGCATCTCCTATCGGCAGCTCGACTACTGGGCGCGCACCGAACTGGTTGAGCCCACGGTGCGGGGTGCCGCCGGCTCCGGAACGCAGCGGCTCTACGGCTTTCGCGACATCCTTGTGCTCAAGCTCGTGAAGCGACTGCTCGACACGGGCATTTCTCTGCAGCAGATTCGCACCGCGGTCACCCAATTGCGCGAAGCAGGCGTCAGTGACCTCGCGCAGACCACCCTCATGAGCGATGGTGCGAGCGTCTACTTGTGCACGAGCGACGACGAAGTCATCGACCTCGTCAGCCGCGGTCAGGGCGTCTTCGGCATCGCAGTGGGCAAGGTGTTGCGCGAAGTCGAGACTTCGCTCGTCGAACTCGACTCGAGCCCTGCCGCAGACCCGAGCGATGAGCTCGCGGCACGCAGGGCTACTCGGGCTTCCTAAAGGCTCGAGTATTCACCCATCTTGGCCGTGCGCATGATGCGGTCGAGCAGCTGGTCGAAGTTGCGCGCCATCTCTTGCGCGCTATCTCCTGGCCAGACGTGCAGGGGCTTCGCCGCGCCCTGAGCCTGCTGCAGGGAGGTGCGCTCGGGCAATTGGGGGGCCAGCACGAGCGGCCCGAACATGTCGCGCAGTTCTTTGATGCGGAACTGGTGCTCGAGCGACTGCACACGGGCACGGTTGACGATGATGCCGAGCGGCTGCAGGCGTGGGGAGAGTCCGCGACGAATCTCT
>JBBQKE010000032.1:0-10505 GCA_038326585.1 Actinomycetales bacterium
CTTCGGCGACGGTGCGACGAGCGTGGGCGACGTGAACGAAGCCATGGTCTTCGCGGCGTCATTCACGGCCCCGATGATCTTCTTTTGCCAAAACAACCAGTGGGCGATCTCTGAGCCGGTGTCGTTGCAGGCGCAGAGACCGATCGCTGACCGAGCGCCCGGGTTCGGAATCCCCAGCATCCGCGTCGATGGCAACGACGTGCTCGCGGTCATGGCGGTCACCCGGCAAGCGCTCGCCCGCGCGCGACGGGGTGACGGCCCGACGTTCATCGAGGCCGTGACCTACCGCATGGGGCCGCACACGACGTCGGATGACCCCAGTCGCTACATCGACGTGGCGCAGCGCGACGAGTGGGCGGCGAAAGACCCGATCGAGCGGGTCGACAAGCACTTGCGCGCAACCGGAGTGCTCACCGATGAGCGCGCATCGTCGATCGCGACTCGCGTCGACAACATCGCGGCCCGCTTTCGGCAGGGATGTCTCGACCTCGCCGACCCACGCCCGCTCGAGCTGTTCGACCATGTGTACGCCGAGCCGCATCGCGCGGTCGACCGGCAGCGATCGCAGTATGCCGCGTACCTCGCGTCGATCGGCGAAGCGGGCGAGACGTCGACCGGGGGAGAGGCCTGATGGCTGAGATCACCCTCGCGAACGCGATCGGGTCGGGGCTGCGCCGGGCGCTTGACGACGACGACCGAGTCGTCATCCTCGGCGAAGACATCGGCAGACTCGGGGGAGTGTTCCGCGTCACCGACGGGTTGCAGCGCGACTTTGGCACTGACCGGGTGATCGACACCCCGCTCGCGGAATCGGCCATCATCGGCATGGCGATCGGCATGGCGTATCGCGGATACCGACCAGTCTGCGAGATTCAGTTCGACGGTTTCATCTACCCAGCGTTCGATCAGATTGTCGCGCAGGCTGCAAAACTGCACTACCGCACCCGCGGTGCGGTGACGATGCCGCTCACTATCCGGGTGCCCTATGGCGGCGGCATCGGCGCGGTCGAGCACCACTCCGAGTCGCCTGAGGGGTATTTCACCCACACCTCGGGTCTGCGGGTTGTGACGTGTTCGACGCCGCAAGACGCGCACACGATGATCCGCCAGGCAATCGCGTGCGACGACCCCGTGCTCTTCTTCGAGCCGAAGCGCCGCTACTGGACGAAGGCCGAGGTGGATGAGGAGGCGACGTTCCCGATGGATCGCGCGCGCGTCGTCGTCGACGGCACCGACGTCACCCTGGTGACCTACGGCCCCCTCGTTGCGACGGCGATCGACGCGGCGGCAGCGGCGGCTGACGACGGGCTATCGGTGGCCGTCATTGATCTGCGCAGCCTGTCTCCGCTCGATCTCGACACCGTCGAGCAGAGTGTGCGCGCGACCGGGCGCCTGGTCATCGCCCACGAGGCGCAAGAGTTCGGCGGCCTCGGTGCCGAGATCGCCACCGCGATCACCGACCGGTGCTTCTTTCGCCTCGAAGCGCCCCCGGCGAGGGTCACCGGATTCGATGTTCCGTACCCCGCAGCGCGACTTGAAGACCACTTCTTGCCCGATCTCGACCGCATGCTGGACTCTGTTGACCGCGTGATGGGGCGAGAGAACTCCCTGACCGGCTGGAGCGCCTCATGACGATCAGAGACTTCCGACTGCCCGATCTGGGCGAAGGTCTGACCGAGTCTGAGCTTGTCGAGTGGCACGTCGCGCCGGGCGACACCGTGACGCTCAATCAGACGCTCGCCGACGTTGAGACGGCCAAGGCCATCGTGCAGCTGCCGTCGCCGGTCGCCGGTGTCGTGCGCGAACTGCTCGCTGAAGCCGGCAGCACCGTGGCCGTCGGGTCGACGATCGTGCGATTCGAGGTCGAGGATGGCGCGGCTCTGGAGGCCCCGACCCGCAATGCTGTGCTCGTGGGCTACGGGCCGAAGGTCGAAACCGGTGCGAAGCCGACGCGCAAGCCGCGAACCTTCCCGACGCGACCCGCATCAGCACCCCGTTCAGCGGCCGACGGCCACAGTTCTCCGACTGGCCACGCGAGCAGCGCGATCGCGCTCGCCGCACCCCCGGTGCGCAAGCTGGCCCATGAGCTCGGCGTCGATCTGCGGTCGTTGACCGGGTCGGGCGAGGGCGGCACGATCGTGCGCGCCGATGTGACTCGAGCTGCGGAGGGCAACCCGAGCCAGCATCCGATCGTTAGCTCGTCTCCTGAAGGCCGGGCAACGCTCGACGACGTGCGCACTCCGATCCGCGGTGTGCGCAAGGCGACCGCTGCGGCGATGGTCTCGAGCGCCTTCACGGCGCCGCACGTGACGGAGTTCCTCACCGTCGACGTCACGCGATCGGTCGAGCTCATCGAGCGGTTCACGCAGTCGGCGACGCGAGCGTCGCTTCTCGGCCTCGTTTCAAAGGCGGTGTGCCTGGCGATCGCGCGCACGCCTGCGCTGAATTCCCGATGGGATGACGAGGCGCAAGAGATCGTGCAGTTCGGCAGTGTGACGCTCGGCATCGCCGTGGCCACTGAACGTGGCCTCATGGTGCCGCACATCGACGCGGCCGAGCGACTCTCGTTGCCCGAGCTGACCGAGGCGATCGCGGCACTCGCGACCTCGGCTCGCGCCGGCGAGCTCGGGGTCGAGCAGCTGCGTGGCAGCACGTTCACGATCACCAATATCGGTGTGTTCGGCATCGATGCCGGAACTCCGATTTTGAATCCTGGCGAGGCCGGCATCTTGGCGATGGGTGCCGTGCGTCGGCAACCTTGGGAGCACGAGGGTGAGATCGCCCTGCGAGACGTGATGACGCTCAGCCTGTCGTTTGACCACCGCCTCGTCGACGGCGAGCAGGGCGCACGCTTGTTGACCGACGTGGGCCGACTGCTGGTTGACCCGGCGTCGGTCATGGCCCTCGTCTAGCCCGCGCATGCTGAAGGAGCAATCATGACCCGCATCACGTCGGCCACGGGGCCGGGTGAGCACGCCGTGCGCAACGCCGAGGCGATGCGGGGGCTCGTCGACGAGCTGCGTCAGCGGCTGGCGCAGACCGCCCTGGGCGGGCCGGAGAGCTCGCGCGAGCGTCACATCGCGCGGGGCAAGCTGCTGCCGCGCGAGCGCATCGACCGCCTGCTCGACGAGGGCTCGGCGTTTCTCGAGATCGCTCCCCTCGCGGCCACCGGGTTGTACGACGGACAGGCTCCGGGTGCGGGGGTGATTGCGGGCATCGGTATGGTGCACGGCCGAGCCGTACTCGTGATCAGCAACGACGCCACCGTCAAGGGCGGAACCTACTTTCCGATGACGGTCAAGAAGCACTTGCGGGCTCAAGAGATTGCGCTCGAGAACCGCCTGCCGTGCGTCTACCTCGTCGACTCGGGCGGCGCCTACTTGCCGATGCAAGACGAGGTCTTTCCTGACCGAGACCACTTCGGCCGCATCTTCTACAACCAGGCGCGCATGTCGGCCGCGGGTATTGCGCAGATCGCGTCGGTGATGGGCTCGTGCACGGCCGGCGGGGCCTACGTGCCGGCGATGAGCGACGAGACGGTCATCGTGCGCGGGCAGGGCACGATCTTTCTCGGCGGCCCGCCGCTCGTCAAGGCCGCGATCGGCGAAGTGGTGTCGGCCGAAGAGCTTGGCGGCGGCGAGCTGCACGCCCGCACAAGCGGCGTCGTCGATCACCTCGCCAACGATGATCGGCATGCGCTCGAGATTGTGCGCGACATCGTCGCTACGCTGCCTCCTCCTGCTGAACCGGCGTGGCAGATTCTGCCGCCGCGCGAGCCCGAGGTGCCCGCAGGCGAGCTCTACAGCGTGATTCCCCCCGAAGTCGAAACGGCCTACGACGTGCGCGAGGTCATCGCGCGCCTCGTCGACGCGAGCGAGTTCCACGAGTTCAAGGCCGAGTACGGCACGACGCTCGTGACCGGCTCCGCGCGCATCCACGGCCACCTGGTCGGCATCGTCGCGAACAACGGCGTGCTGTTCAGCGAGTCGGCGCAGAAGGGCGCGCACTTCATCGAGCTCTGCGATCAGCGCGGCACTCCGCTGCTCTTTCTGCAAAACATCTCGGGGTTCATGGTCGGCCGCGATGCCGAGGCCGGGGGCATCGCGAAGCACGGCGCCAAGATGGTGACGGCCGTCGCCACCACCCGCGTGCCCAAACTGACGGTCGTTATCGGCGGCTCGTTCGGGGCGGGCAACTACTCGAGGTGCGGGCGCGCATACTCTCCGCGTTTCTTGTGGATGTGGCCCAACGCCCGCATCTCGGTCATGGGCGGGCAACAGGCCGCGAAAGTGCTGTCGACCGTGCGCCGTGACCAGCTCGGAGACGACTGGTCAGCCGACGAGCAGGCGGCGTTCGAGGCGCCGATCCGAGAGCAGTACGAGGAGCAAGGCAGCCCCTACTACTCGACCGGAAGGCTCTGGGACGACGGCATCATCGACCCGGCCGATACCCGCACGGTGCTCGGGCTGGCTCTCGAAGTGTGCACCAGAACACCCCTGCCCGAGCCGGCCTTCGGCCTTTTCAGGATGTAGGGGCCATGCCGTCAGCGCTCCCCACCACCGTGCTCTTCGATACCGTGCTCGTCGCCAATCGCGGCGAGATCGCCTGCCGGGTGATCCGCACCCTGCGTGAGCTCGGCATCCGCTCGGTTGCGGTCTACAGCGATGCCGATCGGGATGCTCGGCACGTGCGCGAGGCAGACGTGGCGGCGCGCATCGGCCCGGCCTCCGCATCGGCGAGCTACTTGAACATGGCGGCCGTCATCGCCGCCGCGCAAGAGACGAACGCGCAGGCCATCCACCCCGGCTACGGGTTTCTCTCTGAAAACGCCGAGTTCGCACGCGCCTGTGAGGCGGCCGGCATCGTCTTCATCGGTCCGCCGATCGGCGCCATCACGACGATGGGCGACAAGATTCGTTCTCGTGACCACGTCGCCGCGCGCGGCGTGCCGATCACACCGGGCTTCGGCGCTGCCGGGCACACCGACGACGAGCTCGTCACGGGTGCCGCGACCGTCGGGTTTCCGCTCATCATCAAGCCGTCGGCTGGCGGCGGCGGCAAAGGCATGTCGGTTGTCGAGAGCGCCGACGACCTCGCCGAGGCGCTCCGCGGCGCGAGGCGCGTCGCTCGGTCGGCTTTCGGCGACGACACGCTGCTACTCGAGCGGTTCGTGCGGTCGCCCCGTCACATCGAGGTGCAGGTGCTCGCCGACAGCCACGGCACGGTTGTGCACCTCGGTGAGCGCGAATGCTCGCTGCAGCGCCGGCACCAGAAGGTCATCGAAGAGGCGCCGTCGCCCCTGCTCGACGAGGGCACGCGAGCGCGCATCGGCGAGGCGGCCTGCGAGGTCGCGCGCAGTGTTGACTACGTCGGCGCGGGCACGGTCGAGTTTCTCGTGTCGGCCGACGCCCCCGACGAGTTCTTCTTCATGGAGATGAACACTCGACTTCAAGTCGAGCATCCGGTGACCGAGCTCGTGACGGTCGTCGATCTCGTCGAGCAGCAGCTGCGCATCGCGGCCGGTGAGCGCCTCGCCCTGCCGCCCCTGACGATCACCGGGCACGCGATCGAGGCGCGACTCTACGCCGAAGACCCCGCCCGCGAGTTTCTGCCCGAGACCGGCACTGTGCTGCGGCTGCGCGAGCCCGAGGCCGACGGCGTGCGCGTCGACAGCGCTCTGCTCGAGGGTCTCGTCGTCGGCTCTGACTACGACCCGATGCTGGCCAAGGTCATCGCTTACGGCGAGACGCGCGATCAGGCTATCGAGCGTCTGGATGCTGCGCTCGCCGGCACGGTCGTGCTTGGCGTGCAGACCAACGCTGCGTTCTTGCGCGGCATCCTCGCTCTCGACGCTGTGCGGTCGGGCGATCTCGACACGGGCGTCATCGAGCGCGCCGAGGTCGACCTCGCCGGTGACCCGTGGCGTGCCCGCGCGATCGCCGCCGTCGTCGAGCACGCTCGTGGGAGCGACACCGCATCGCTGTGGCACCGCCCGACCGGCTGGCGCCTCGGCGAGCATCGGCCTGCGCAATACGACATCGATGGGGTCACGGTCAGTGTCGCAGGGTCGGGCGACTCGACCACGGTGACGATCGCCGATCGTTCGGCGCACGTGCAAAGCACAGCAGGCGACGACGGTGAGCTGGCCGTGCACATCGACGGAGAGCGCCGTGACGTGGTCGTTGCCCGCACCGCGGATTCCACGTGGGTTCACGTCGACGGAGCGACCCACCGGTTGCGCCGGCGCACTCGCGCTGAGCTGCTCGCCGAGCACCGGGCCCGACTCGGCACCGCTGATCGCGCTGTCGACCCGCTGGTGCGCGCCGCGATGCCCGGAACCGTGGTCGCCCTCGGTGCTTCAACAGGAGATTCGGTCGTCGAGGGAGACCCCCTCGTCACGATCGAGGCGATGAAGATGGAGCACGCAGCTCATGCGCCGCTCGCCGGCACCGTGACCATCGCGGTCTCGGTGGGCGACCAGGTTCGACAGGGCCAGGTCGTCGCCCACATCGATCCCCACGAAGGAGACCCGCATGACTGAGTTCACCGCCGAGCAAGAGCGCCTGCGCGAGGAGGTGCGCGAGTTCGCCGACACCGTCGTCGCCCCCGCCGCCTACGAGTACGACACGAAGCGCGAGCTGCCGTACGACATCATCCGGCAGATGGGCGAGCGCGGGTACTTCGGCCTCGCGGTTCCCGAGCAGTACGGCGGGCGCGGCCTCGGGTACGTCGAGCTCTGTATCGCCGTCGAGCAGCTCGCGCGCGTCGATCAATCGATCGCCGTGACGCTCGAGGCGGGTCTCGGCCTCGGCGTGATGCCGCTGCTGCGCGATGGCACCGAGGCGCAGAAGCAGGAGTGGGTGCCGATGCTGGCTCGGGGCGAAGCGCTCGCGGCGTTCGGACTCACCGAGGCCGACGCGGGGTCGGATGCCGGCGCGACCAAGACGACCGCAGAGCTCGACGGCGATGAGTGGGTCATCAACGGCTCGAAGCAGTTCATCACCAACTCCGGCTCTGAGATTACGCGCCTTGTGACGGTCACGGCGGTCACCGGCCGACGCGACAACGGGGCACCCGAGCTGAGCGCGATCCTCGTGCCCAGTGGCACCCCCGGCTTCACCGTCGGCCCCGCCTACGACAAGGTCGGGTGGCACACCTCTGACACGCACCCGCTCTTCTTCGACAACGTTCGGGTGCCGCGCGAGAACCTGCTGGGCGAGCGTGGCAAGGGCTTCGCCTCCTTTCTCAAGACGCTCGACGAGGGGCGCGTGGCGTTCGCGGCACTCGGCACCGGCGCCGCACAGGGCTGCCTCGACGAGGCCCTCCGCTATGCGAAAGAGCGCGTCGTCTTCGGCCGGCCGATCGGCGACAACCAGCACATCGCCTTCATGATCGCGCGCATGCAGGCGCGCGTGCACCAGGCTCGACTCGTCACCTACGATGCCGCCCGGCGCATCGTCGCTGGCACGCCGTTCACCATGGAGGCCAGCATCGCCAAGCTCGTGTCGAGCGAGGCGGCGATGGCGAACGCGCGCGATGCCAGCCACATCTTCGGCGGCTACGGCTTTCTCAACGAGAACTCGGTCGCGCGGCACTACCGTGACTCGAAGATTCTCGAGGTCGGCGAAGGCACGACGGAGGTGCAGCTCATGATCATTTCGCGGCAACTGGGGCTCGCATGACGGGCAGGCGCATCGAACAGCGCGGCCTCTGGTTCGACGAGTTCGAGGTTGGGGCGACCTACGTGCATGCCCCCGGTCGCACGGTGACTGAGGCCGACAACGTGCTGTTCACCACCATGACGATGAATACGCAGTCGCTGCACCTCGATGCGGCCTGGTCGGCGGGGCAGCCCTTCGGCGAGAGGCTCGTCAATTCGATGTTCACGCTCTCGACGATGGTCGGAGCATCCGTCGCCCAACTCACCCAGGGCACGATCGTGGCGAATCTGGGCTTCGGCGCGGTCGCCTTTCCGCACCCCGTCGTGCACGGCGACACGCTCTACTTCGAGACGGTCGTGAAGAGCAAGCGATTGTCGTCGTCGCGCCCCGGGCAGGGCATCGTCGTGCTGCAGCACACCGCCCGCAATCACGATGGCGTGGTCGTCGCGACGGCCGAGCGGTCGGTGCTCGTGTGGAGCGAGGGGGCGATGCCGTGATCGCCGACCTCGGCCCGGCGCTGCTGTTCTGCCCGGCTGATCGGCCCGATCGCTATCGCAAGGCCGCCGATCGTGCGGATGCGGTCATCCTCGACCTCGAAGACGCCGTCGCTTCCGCCGATAAGTCGGATGCTCGGCGCGCCCTCATCGAGCATCCCCTCGATCCCGCGACCACGATCGTGCGAGTGAACGCGCTCGACACAGGCGACCACGCACTCGATCTCGCAGCGCTCGCGCAGACCGATTACCGCACGATCATGCTGCCGAAGGCCGTCGGCGCCACGGGGCTCGAGGCGTTCTCGGTCATCGCGCTCTGCGAGACCGCGGCAGGTGTGCTGGCGTGCGAGACGCTCGCGGCCCAGCCGCACGTCGTCGGGCTCATGTGGGGAGCTGAAGACCTGGTCGCGTCGATCGGGGGCTCATCGAGCCGGCACGACGACGCCCGCTATCGGGATGTTGCCGTTCATACCCGGGCGCGTATATTGCTCGCGGCTGGCGCGCACGGCATTGCGGCGATCGACGCAGTGCACCTCGATATCCCCGAC
The DNA here is from genome assembly GCA_038326585.1 of Actinomycetales bacterium. Lineage (GTDB taxonomy): Bacteria > Actinomycetota > Actinomycetes > Actinomycetales > Microbacteriaceae > Microcella. The sequence continues at coordinate 8,704 of JBBQKE010000032.1, forward strand.
ATCGAAGGGCTCGCAGTCGAGGCGCGCGACGCCGCGGCGCAGGGGTTTGCCGCGACCGCGTGCATCCATCCCTCGCAGGTCGACACCGTGCGTGCGGCGTATCGGCCCAGCGATGCCGAAGTGCGACAGGCCCGAGCGGTCATCGCTGCGGCAGAGGGGGCCGCCGGGGTCTTCGTGCTCGAGGGTCGCATGATCGACGAACCGATCGTGCGTCACGCCCGGCAGGTGCTGCTCAGGGCCCGAATGCCGTCGACATGACGGAGTCGAACCCCTTGGTCACGGTGTCTCTTCGAAGGTGTTGACCATGGCGAAGGCGGCGCGCTCCAGATAGTCCCACAGCGTGGCCTCGTGCAGGGCAGAAAGTGTCAGGCTCTCGACGGCGGCACGCATGTGACCGAGCCACCGATCGCGAGCATCCGGGTTCACGTGAAAGGGGTTGTGCCGCATGCGCAACCGAGGGTGCCCTCGCCGCTCGCTATAGGTGCCGGGCCCACCCCAGTACTGCTCGAGAAAGGCGGTGAGCCGCCAGATCGCACCCTCGAGATCATCGTCGGGGTACATCGGCTTGAGCACCGGGTCGGCGGCGACACCCTCGTAGAAGCGGCGCACGAGCAACTCGAACGTCTCATGCCCACCGACCTGCTCGAAGAAGGTGGTCTGCGGGTCGTCACCGCTTCGTTGACCGAGCTCGACCACGGGTCACTCCTTTCTGGTGGCGGGCGTCACAGGTCGCTGTCTTCTGGAGGTTGAGCAGCTGGGCGGCGGCTGCCCGACTTCGGGGTGGGCGAGGCAAGGCCATCCATGACCACGCGATTGAGCGAGGGCACAGCGACTCCGAGCTGGTCGAGCGCGAGCTTGAGTCGCAGTCTGAGAACGCGCGCGATGTCGAACTGGTCGGCCGTGCGCACCTTCATGACGAGCCTGATGACGAGTGCTTCAGCCGAGATTGATTCGATGCCCCAGACCTCAGGCTTCTCGAGCACTTTGCGCTTGTACTCGGGCTCATCGGCCATCGCCTGGGCGGTGTCGAGCAACACCTGCTGCACGGCGTCGACGTCTGACGTGTAGGGCGCGGGCAGATCGATGATGACGCGCGCCCAGCCCTGCGACTTGTTGCCCACGTTGATGATCTCGCCATTGCGCACGTACCAGAGCGTTCCGCCGACGTCGCGCACCTGGGTGACGCGCACGCCGACAATTTCGACGACCCCGCCCACCGGGCCCTGAGTCGACTGCAGCTCGACGATGTCGCCGACGCCGAGCTGGTCTTCGAACACCATGAACAGCCCGTTGAGCATGTCTTTGACGACGTTCTGAGCGCCGAAACCGAGGGCGGCGCCCAGGATGCCCGCGGAGGCGATGAGCGCGGTCACAGAGAAATTCAGCTCACCGAGGATGAGCACGAACGCGACCGACACGATCGCCCACGTGACGAGGTTGTTGAGCACCGAGCCCATCGTGCGCGTGCGTTGCACCACACGCACCGCGTGCAACGGAGAAGCACTGAGCTCGACCGTGTGCTCGACGTTCTGCGCCTTCTTGACGCCCGACACGACCCGGTCGACGACGCGACGAATCACGATGACGAGAACGGCGCGCAGCACGACGGCGCCGACGATCACCCCGATGATGCGGAAGGGCGCGTCATAGGCCGTCAAGAACGCACCGACTCCTGCCCAGAATTCGGCCCAGTCGAAGGTCTCCATTGCGGTCAGCCTAGCGATCGGTCACGCCGGCGGCGGAGGATGCTCACGCGCGGTCGCGCTCCTGCGCGTCGAGGGCCCGTTCGACACCCGCGAGGT
>JBBQKE010000033.1:0-10438 GCA_038326585.1 Actinomycetales bacterium
TTCTCGCCACCGGCGGCACCGCCGCCGGCTTGCCGGCGATCGCCGGTGCGGCGCTGCTCGGGCTGCGCAACGGTCTATACGCCATCCGCGTGTCGCCGATCATCGGACCGGGGTGGGCGAAGCGCCTGCTCGCCGGGCACCTGACGATCGACGAATCGACGGCCGTCGCGACCGCGCAGCCGACGCTCGAGAGCCAGCGCATCGGCTTCTGGGCTACCGGTGCCCTGATCTACGTCGGCTGGAACCTGACGACACTGCTGGGCGCGATTCTCGGCGACCAGCTTGGCGACGTTCGGCAGTGGGGTCTGGATGCGGCCGCCGCCGCGGCCTTCCTCGGCCTCCTGTGGCCCCGACTTACCGCACTGCAGCCCATCGCTGTGGCCGTCGGAGCCGCCGTTGTCGCGACCGCGCTGATTCCCGCGCTGCCGCAGGGCGTGCCCGTGCTGCTGGCCGCGCTCGTCGCCGTCGTGGTGGGCGTGACCGACCTGTTCGGAGCCCGTCGTGATGCTGTTCTCGATGACAAGGGGGATCGCTCGTGACCCTCTGGCAGATCATCATCCTGGCGTCGATCGCTGTGCTGGCCATCAAGCTGCTCGGCTACCTCGTGCCTCCTCGGCTGCTCGAAGCGCCGCGTGCAGCACGCACTGCCGAACTCACCACGGTCGCGTTGTTGTCGGCGCTCATCGTCGTGCAGACCGCCGGAGTCGGCCAAGGCCTCGCGCTCGACGCACGACTGCCCGCCGTGGCGGTCGCGGCCGCGCTGTTCGCGCTGAAAGTGCCGTTCGTGCTCGTGATCATCGCGGCTGCGGCTACTGCGGCAGTGTTGCGCCTGATGGGCTGGTCGTAGCGGGCCTGGTTCAGCCCTCGAGATCGTCTCGACCGGGCAACCAGCACTGGCCAGGTACGCCCCACGACCGCTTGCGCACGGCCTTCGCCGCAGCCTTGCTGTGAGGGTGCACGAGGCGATCGACGTACAGCACGCCCTCGAGGTGGTCGTACTCGTGCTGGAAGATGCGGGCGACCCAGCCGGTCGCGTCGATCTCGTACTCGACCCCGTCGAGGTCGGTGGCGCGCAGCACGGCGCGGTGTGCCCGCTGCAGGGGAAACCGCTCACCGGGCACCGACAGGCACCCCTCTGAGTCGTCGACCTCATCGGGTTCGCCGATGGGCGCAGAACTCACGAGCAGCTCGGGGTTGATCGCCACACCGTGCCAGCGCACGTCGTCGTCGTCGGTGTAATCGAACACGAAGATGCGCGCATCCACCCCCACCTGGGGTGCGGCCAGTCCGACTCCGGGGGCGGCCGACATGGTGTCGAGCATGTCTGCGACGAGCTGACGCACGTCGTCGTCGATCTCGTCGACCGGTGTGGCTGGCTCGTGCAGAACGGGTTCGCCGGTGATCACAATCGGAAGCACGGCCATTCATCCAGAATATCGACCACCGGGGGGTAGATTGACCGGGTGCTGGTCGACCTTGCCGATGTGGCCGAGCAAATCACGCTCACTCCGTACCAGGCCATCGGTATCCCGATCGCCCTGGTCGGCGCGGTGTTTCTCGCCCTCGGAGCCCAGTTTCAGCATCGAGGAGTCTCGAAGGTCGAAGTGAGCCACGGTGACGGTACTCGGGCTGGCCTCAGCATTCGCCAACTGATGCACCTCGCGGCCCGTCCCTCGTGGGTGATCGGCACGACGATGCTCGGTCTGGCGATTCTGCTGCAGCTCACGAGCCTGGTCTTCGCCCCTTTGATCGTGGTGCAGCCTCTGGGGGTCGTGGCCCTGGTCATCACGGCGCTCGTCAACGCCCGGGTCTCGAGCATCAGACTCGACCGACACGCCATTCGCGCGATCGCGATGTGCGTCACCGGCGTGGGCATTTTCGTGGCCATCGCGGCGGTGTACGCAGTCGAGCAAGAAATCACTGAGACGCAGCTGCTCATTGTGCTCGGAATACTCGCGGTCATCACGACCGGATTCGGGCTCGCGTTCGCCTTCGCCCGCCGGTTCGCCGGGGCCATGTTCTACATCGTCGGGGCGGGCGTGCTCTTCGGTTTCGTCGCAACGCTCGCGAAGGTCGTCATCAACCGCATCATCAACGGCAACTTCGAGTGGTTGACGGTCGTCGCGATCATTGCGCTGCTGGCATCCACGGCGCTCGGAAGTTATTTCGTGCAGACCGCCTATTCCGTGGGCTCACCCGACCTCGTGATCGCCGGGCTCACGGTCATCGATCCGCTCGTGGCGGTTCTCATCGGTGTGATCGTGCTCGGCGAGGCGGCATTCATCCCCTTCGCTTTCATGATCGTGGCTGTCGGCGCCGGGCTACTGGCGATCTTCGGGGTCATCAAGCTTGCCGAGCACCACCCGCAGAAGCATCGGTGATCGTCACGAACGCTGTCGTGAGCGGTCGCCTGCGGTAGCGTAGACAGAAGGTATTCCTCGTGTCCCCGGACCGTCGCGTCCACCATCGAGAAGCAAGGACCACCCCCACAGTGCCCGATGCCCAGCATCCTGCAGAAGACACCACTCGACCGTTGCGCGTACTGATCGGCGGCGACACCTTCGGCCCTGACGTCAACGGTGCCGCGAAGTTCGCCGAACGACTGGCAGCAGGGCTCGTCGAACGAGGCCACGAGGTGCACATCGTCGCACCCGGTGCGGTCGACGGCCCGAACCGCTCTGGCATCGAAGAGCACGAAGGTCAGCCCATGATGGTGCACCGGTTGCGATCGTGGCGCTGGCGACCGCACCCCTGGCTGCGCTACGCGCTGCCGTGGCGCATCGAGCAGAACGCGGCGCGCATTCTCGACCAGGTCAAGCCCGACGTCGTGCACTTTCAGTCGCACATCGTGGTGGGCCGCGGGCTCGCGCGCGAGGCTGTCAAGCGCGGCATTCGAGTGATCGGTACCAATCACTTCATGCCCGAGAATGCCCTGCAGTTCACCCCCTTCATCGGGTCGTTTCGTGAACCGGCCATCCGCATGGCGTGGCAAGCCGCTGCTCGCACGTTCGGGCTCGCCGAGGCGGTCACCACACCGACTCGCAAGGCTGCCGATTACCTCGAGCGGTACACCAAGCTGCGCGACGTGCACCCCATCAGCTGCGGGTTGCACATCGAGTACTACACCCCGAATATGGAGCCACGCACCGAGAACGTCGTGCTGTTTCTCGGCCGGGTCGAGGCCGAGAAGCACATCGAAGAACTGCTGCGCGCCGCGGCGAAGCTCCACGCAGCGCTCGACGTGAAAGTCGAGATCATCGGAGATGGCGAGCAGCGAGCCGCGCTCGAGAGGCTGGCGTCGCAGCTGGGCATCGCACACCGTGTTCACTTCGCGGGCCACGCGCCCGAAGACTATTTGAAGCAGCAGCTCACGCGAGCATCTGTCTTTGCCATGCCGTCGCGGGCCGAGCTGCAGTCGATCGCGACCATGGAGGCGATGGCCTCGGGGCTGCCCGTCATCGGCGCGAATGCGATGGCTCTACCGCACCTCATTCACGACGGCGAGAACGGCTTTCTGTACGAGCCCGGCAACGTCGACCAGTTCGCCGAGCTGCTCACGCGGGTCTTCACGATGCCGCACGACGAGCTGCTCGAGCTCAAGCGCGAAAGCCTTCGCATCGTGCAGAGCCACGACATCAACCGCACGCTCGACACCTTCGAGGCGCTGTATCGGGGCGAAGAAGTCATCGACCCCGTCGACGACGCGGCCGACGCCGTGGCCCCCTGAGTTCGCGAACCTAAGTCGGTAGAGTTGACCGTGCGCCGCCTCGCCGCGGGGCACGGGGCGGTAGCTCAGCTGGTCAGAGCAGTGGACTCATAATCCATCGGTCACGGGTTCAAGTCCCGTCCGCCCTACCGACGACATCACGGGCACGAGAGGAACCCCATGACGCCGACGTCGACCGCTGACCGGTCACGGTTGCGCATGATCCACGCAGCCTTGGCCCTCGGCCACCTCGTCGTCGCGGTCGCCCTCATCGCCCTCGCGAGCGCGCAGGCGTCGATCATTCTCCCCGTCGCGTTGTCGGTGCCGGTGGTCGACGGAATCGGCGTTTTCGCGCACGTCGACTTCGCCGCTGCCGCGACGATCGTGGTGCTGATCTCCGTGGCATCCCACACCACGATCGCGCTCATGCGCGCGTCGAGCACGCCGCGCGACCGTCTCGTGCAGCTGGTCGCGTTCGCGCAGGCGTCTGCCATCACCGTGTTTCTCGTCGCCCAGCTGAACGGCGTGGGCGAGGCGGGCGCGCTCATCCTCATCTACGCGATCGCCGGGGGTGCGGCCGGGCTGCTCTGGCTGCAGGCTCGCGAGGTCGACGACCGCTCGCGAGCCCGATGGCCCTTCAGCCTCGGTGCCGGTCTGGCTGTCGTGCCCTGGGGAATCGTCGCGCTCTACCAGATCGTCGGGATCGTCATCGGGTCGCCGCCCGCCGTGCTCGTGCGCGTGCTCACCGTGGTCATCCTGCTGCTCGCTGCCGCCGCCTGGTGGGTCGAGAGGGTGGTGCAGCTCGGCACGGTGCACCCGCAGCGTGCGGCACTGCTGCACGCTGCGCTGTCTCTCGCGAACGGTATCGCCCTGCTGTTCCTGGCTGCGGGACTCAGCCGGCCATCCGCGCTGTTCTGACCGCCCCGCTCGATTTCCGAGAGCGCCGTGCGGGGAATCGCGGCGAGCCCGCGCAGGTTGCACCTGCTGACCCCACAGGATGGATTTCATGACCGAGACCGCAGCCCCCGCGACCCCCGCCGAGCGATACGCCGTGTTCCGTGAGCGGCGAGCAATGGCCGCCGTGCAGCCTCAGGGCCCGCTCGCCCTCGTGAACACGCAGTGGGTGGGCGACGAGCAGACCATCTGGGGTGTGCCGGGTCGCTGGGCTCCTGCACCCTCCGGCCAGAGCGGCCTGCTCGTGACGGCCGCGGCGTCCGACGGCATTCACGTCGACGGTGAGCTCGTCGACGGCACCGTGAGCGTGCGGGGCAAAGACGACCCGAACCCAAGTGCGATCGTGTTCAACGACCACACCACCGGTTTCGTCATCGCGGGCGATGACGGCCAGTACGCCTTGCGGGTCTGGGATGCCCAGAGCGAGGGCATTGAGAACTTTGGCGGCATCGACGCCTTCGACTACGCGCCCGAGTGGGTCGTCACGGGCACCTTCAGCGAGATCGAGGGCGGTACGGTCGTCGGCTTCGAGCACCTCAAGGACGACGGCAAGACCCGCGGCGAGGTCGTGCCGGGCGAGATCCGCTTCACGCACGATGATGTTGAGTACGACATCGCGGCCTTCAAGTCGGGCCGCGCCCTGCAGCTCGTCTTCGCCGACGCGACCAACGGTGACGACACCTACAGCGTCGGGCGCTTCTTGTTTCTGGCGCCCAACCCCGACGGCTCGATCACTCTCGACTTCAACACCGCGATCCTGCCGCCGTGCGCGTTCAGCTACGCCTTCAACTGCCCGCTGCCGCCCAAGCAGAACCGATTCCCCTTCCGAGTCGAGGCTGGCGAGAAGAACGTTCTGGCTGCTGACGGCTCGCTCCTGCACTAGCGCGACACCCCCGCGCGCCCCACGGAGGGTCTCCACAATTCAGGAGTCGTGGGGCTTCTGAACCCCTAGCGGCCACCTGTTCGGCGTGTCGCCTGCCTGCAGCGGGTGAATCTCCTGAGTTGTGGAGATCGGGGGGCGGCCGGTGTCGTCGCGCGACGGCAGACTGGGCGCATGCAGATCGTTGTCGAGCGCCGTGGCAGCAGTGTCGCGCTCATCGACGACGACGGGCGCGAGACGCTCGTGCGCGAGGCAGATGTGCCGCGGGCAGTCGCCGAGCGCGAGGCGGAGCATCCTCGCTGGGTCTGGACCGACACCTCGCAGTGGTACCCGCCTCTGCTCGCCGCAGGCGTGCGTGTCGAGCGATGCCACGACCTGCGCCTCGTTGACGCGATTCTCGCGAGCATCGACGGCCGCGCTCCCCGACGCGACTGGGGCCACGCACCCGAGCCAGCGCGAGCCGACACTCTCTTCGACCTCGATTCGGCGACGGATGCTCGCACCACGATCACCGCATCCCGCACTTGGGCGCAGCAGCGCGACACGATCGCGGCACACGCCGACCCCGCGCACCTGACCCTGCTCGCTGCAGCGGAGTCGGCCGGGGCTCTCGCCGCCGTCGAGATGCAGCACGCGGGGCTGCCGTGGAACGCCGCAGCGCACGACGCCCTGCTCACCGAGGCCCTCGGGCCACGCCCAGAACCGGGTCGCCGCCCTGCCCGTCTTGATGAACTCGCGACCGAGGTCGAGCGCTTGCTCGAGGTCGGACCGGTGCCGATCGACTCGCCGCCCGAGCTTGTGAAGGCGCTGCGACGCGCCGGTCTCGAGGTGGCGTCGACGCGGTCGGGTGAGTTGCAGCGGATTGAGCATCCGGCGATCGCGCCACTGCTGAGGTACAAGTCACTGAGCCGTCTGCACACCGCCAACGGCTGGAACTGGCTGGACGAGTGGGTGCACGAGGGCAGGTTCAAGCCGATCTTCGTGCCCGGCGGCGTCGTGACCGGTCGGTGGGCTTCGGACGGCGGAGGCGCTTTGCAACTGCCGAAGCAGGTGCGCAGCGCCGTGCAGGCCGACGACGGGTGGGCGCTCGTCGTCGCCGATGCTGCGCAGCTCGAGCCGCGCATCCTCGCCGCGCTCTCGGGCGACTCGGCGATGGCTCGAGCGGGGGCGGGAGAAGACCTCTACGCCGGCATCGTGGCAGTCGGTGCCGTTCCCTCGCGCGAGCACGCGAAGATGGGCATGCTCGGTGCGATGTACGGGGGTACGACGGGGGTCAGTGCTCAAGTGCTCCCGCGGCTCGCGCGGTCGTTTCCGCAGGCGATCGGGTTCGTTGAGGCTGCCGCACGGGCGGGGGAGCGCGGTGAGCGGGTCGCCACGCGTCTCGGGCGCACTTCGCCCTCACCGCCGCTGTCGTGGCGCGAGGACCAGAGTGCAGCGGGGTCGGAGGGCGCGAACGAGGCTGACGTGCGCTCCGCGCGCTCAGCGGCACGGTCGTGGGGCCGCTTCACCCGCAACTTCGTCGTGCAAGGTACCGCTGCCGAATGGGCGCTCGCGTGGATGGCAGGTGTTCGCCGTCGCCTCTGGAGGCCGGCCGACGGCGTGCTCACCGACCAGCCGCACCTCGTGTTTTTCGTGCACGACGAACTCATCGTGCATTGCCCTCTCGACCGGGTTTGCGACGTCGAGACGGCCTTGCACGAGGCGGCGCGCGATGCTGGCCGCGTCGTCTTCGGCGAAACACCGGTGACGTTCCCGATCTCGGTTGCGGCGGTCAGCCGCTACAGCGACGCGAAGTAGCGTCAGGCGGGCGGATGCGCGGCTTCGGCCGCACGGCGCCCTCGACGGCGGCGATCTGTGCGCAGAGGCCACGGATCGGTTTCGGGCAGAGAGTCGAGCCACGCCAGCGCAGCCGACTGCAGCAGTCGAGTGGCGTGCTGGGCGGCCGCCTGGGCTGCGCCGCCGGTCGGATCAGCGACCTCGTCGGATGCCCCGCGGCGGGGAGCCCACAACAGCCGGTAGTTGCGCACGAGCGCTTCAACGTGGTCGCCGGGCAACGACTGTGCCAGCAATACGCGCTCTACCATCTCGTGCCAGTCTGCGAGATCGGGCTCGGACAAGTGCATGCGCGCCTCGATGGCGCCGGCATCGGTCAACCCGTAGAGCGGCAGATTGTCGGGGGTGCTTCCGGCATCTTCGATCAAGCCGTCTCGTCGCAGTCGATCGAGAGTCGAGTAGACCTGCCCGACGTTGAGGGGCGCGTCTCGGCGAGTGCGCTCGACGACCTCGGCGTGCAGTTGATAGCCGTAGGCCGGTCCGAGGGTGAGCACGGCCAGAAGGGAGTGGCGCAGTGTCATGCCCCAAGACTATGCGGCGTATGCATTTTCTGGTCCAGGTTCTCCACTGTTCACCCAGGCCGACATCCGTGGAATCACACTCTTGTGATTCCACTGCTCTGTGAGGCATAATTCGACCAGCCGACATTTCGGTACAACTGAAGACGTCACACCGTTTTTTCGCAGGTCAGTCCGTTTCACAGGTCGATGGGGAAGTCGCACCTGATCGAAACGGAGAAAACTGTGTTTGAGAACGCTGTGTCTACAAACACCGTGTCTACGACTGCGGTGACAGCTGCAACAGCTCGCGGAGTGCTTTTTGTGCACTCCGCTCCTCGTGCGCTTTGCCCGCACATCGAGTGGGCCACCGGTCGCGCTCTCGACCGCGCCGTGAACTTCGACTGGATCGACCAGCCCGTGCTCGGCGGCGCCCAGCGCACCGAGTTCGTCTGGGAAGGCGAGCGGGGCACGGGCGCAAAGATTGCCAGCGCGCTCCGCGGCTGGGAACACCTGCGCTTCGAAGTGACCGAAGACGCCGGTCTCGGCACCGATGGTGGTCGGTGGATGCACACGCCCGACCTCGGCATCTTCTTCGCCCAGACCGACACGGCCGGCAACACCGTGATTCCCGAAGACCGTATCCGCTACGCGATCGAGCTCGCTGGGTCGAACACCGCCGAACTGCACCGCGAACTGCGACTCGCGCTCGGTCAGGCCTGGGACGACGAGCTCGAGCCCTTCCGGCACGCCGGCGAGGGCGCCCGCGTGGTCTGGCTGCACCGAGCCGGCTGACCCGCGAAGAATTCCGCGCGGCTCACGAGCCGACGCGGTGACAAACACGAGACCCGGGGCCGTTGGGGGGCCCCGGGTCTCGCTCTGTGTGCGGGTGTCAGTCGTCGACGGTGCGGAAGGCCACGACCGAGTTGTGGCCCCCGAAGCCGAACGAGTTCGAGATGGCGAGCAGCGGCCCGTCGCCGAGCGGCCGCGGCGACGTGACGACGTCGAGCGGAATCTGCTCATCCTGGTTGTCGAGGTTGATCGTCGGCGGTGCCGTGCGTTCGTGCAGGGCGAGAATGGTGAACACAGCCTCGAGCGCACCGGTGCCGCCCAGTAGGTGGCCGGTCGACGCCTTTGTGGCCGACACGGGGATCGTCTTCACGCGGTCGCCGAAGACGCGGTACAGGGCGTTGTACTCCGCGATGTCTCCGACGGGAGTCGAGGTGGCGTGCGCGTTGATGTGCGAGACGTCGTCGGGGGTCGCGCCCGCCTGCGCGAGCGCGGCGAGCACCGCGCGCGCAGCACCCGAACCCTCGGGGTCGGGAGCCGTGATGTGGTACGAGTCGCTCGTGACCGACCCACCGGCCAGTTCGGCATAGATGCGTGCCCCGCGAGCGAGGGCGTGCTCTTTGGTCTCGAGCACGATCGCGGCCGCGCCTTCACCCAGCACGAAGCCGTCGCGGTCGACGTCGTAGGGCCGTGAGGCGGCTGAGGGGTCGTCATTGCGCTTCGACAGCGCCTGCATCGAGGCGAAGGCGGCGATGGGCAGCGGATGCACGACCGCTTCGGTGCCGCCGGCGACGACGATGTCGGCCAGGCCTTGTTGCAAGTGCTCGTAAGCGTTCGCGATCGCCTCGGTGCCTGAGGCGCACGCAGAAACGACGGTGCGGGCGCCCGCTCGGGCGCCGAGGCCCATGCTGATGGCGGCGGCGGCGGCGTTCGGCATGAGCATCGGAATGGTCATGGGCAGAACTCGTCGGGGGCCCTTCTCTTTCAGCACGTCCCAGGCATCGAGAAGAGTCCAGAGCCCACCGATGCCGGTCGCGTAATCGACGAGGATGCGCTCGGGCTCGATGTCGGGGGCCCCGGCGTCTGCCCAGGCTTCGCGCGCGGCGATGAGAGCGAATTGGGCCGAGGGGTCGAGCCGCTTAACCTCTTGCCGTTCGAGAACATCTTCTGGGCGGACTTTCGCCTCGGCGGCGAAGGTCACGGGCAACTCGTACTGCGCGACCCAGTCGTGGGTGAGGGTGCGCGTGCCCGACTCTTTTCGCAGCAGGGCATCCCAGCTCTCGCGAGCCGTGCCACCGAGGGGGGAGGTGGCACCGATTCCGGTAACGACGATGGTGGTCATAACGTCAACTCTCTGCAGTGTGGCTGTGCTGTGCGGTGGCGGTCGGAGTGCGGCCCGGGACCGGACTCCGACCGCCACTGCACGTCGTGATGCGGCCGAGGCCGCAGCCTTGGACTAGGCCGCGGCGTTGACGATGAAGGTGACGGCGTCGCCGACGGTCGTGAGGTTCTTGACCTCTTCGTCGGGAATCTTGACGTCGAACTTCTCTTCAGCGTTCACGACGATGGTCATCATCGAGATCGAGTCGATGTCGAGATCGTCGGTGAACGACTTGTCGAGAGCGACCGAGTCGGTGGCGATGCCCGTCTCGTCGTTGATGAGTTCGGCCAGGCCGGCCAGGACTTCTTCTGTGGACAATGCCATTGTGTGTTCTCCTTGTGGATGTGATGTGACCGTGTGCAAGTTTAGGGGAGTACTACAACCTGTGCTCCAAAGAC